>CAZTTI010000158.1:0-6868 GCA_964615925.1 uncultured Solibacteraceae bacterium | reverse complement strand
GCTCGGGGAGGACTGGGGCACCATCGTCCGTGATTTCGAGGACTGGCTGAACGTGACGGTTCCCTGATGCGGAGGCGGCGGCGTACGCCTGCCGAGTCCACCTCCGGTTGTTTCGTTGGCAAGTTTGAAAGACGCGAGCTTTGTGTTGTCCGTCCTCAACCTCATGCTTTCGGCCATCGTATCAGGACCGGCTTGGCTACGCTGAAGTGGCCGAGACGAACGATCGAAGCCGCTCGGCGATCTCGTCCCGGACCCTCCGGAACGCCTCCAGTTCCCGTTCGGCCGGCGCGTCGGCCGGATCGTCGAAGCTCCAGTGGAGAGGACTGGCTCCAGGGAAGACCGGGCAATGCTCCTTCGCGCGGTCGCAGACCGTGACCACGTAGTCGTAATCCCGGCCGATGAAGGGATCGAGATCTTTCGACGTGTGTCCGCTCACGTCGATCCCGACTTCCTTCATGACCTCGGCCGTCCGCGGGTGCAGGCCTTTCGGCGCCGTCCCGGCGCTCGCCACGTCGTACCGGTCGCCCGCCATGTGGCGGAGCAGTCCTTCGGCCATCTGGCTGCGGGCCGAGTTTCCGGTGCAGATGAAGAGAACGGTCTTCTTGGACATCGATCAACTCACGATCCGGCGGCGGGCGGGACTGCCGCCGTCATGGGCGTTTCCCCTCTCCAGCGCCATCGCCGCTGGAACCACAAAGCCACGTGGACCAGGGCGATCAACGCCGGAACTTCGACCAGCGGACCGATCACGGCGGCGAACGCGACTCCGGAATTGATCCCGAACACCGCGACAGCCACGGCGATCGCCAGCTCGAAGTTGTTGCTGGCGGCGGTGAACGACAACGTCGCGGTCCGGGAATAGTCGGCTCCGGCGCGATGGCCCATCCAGAACGAGACCAGGAACATCACGACGAAATAGATCGCCAACGGGATCGCGATCCGGACGACGTCGAGCGGAAGTTCGAGGATCGCGTCGCCTTTCAACGAGAACATGACGATGATCGTGAACAGGAGCGCCGCGAGTGTGATGGGGCTGATCTTCGGAATGAAGCGCTGTTCATACCACTCGCGGCCCTTGGTCTTCAGACACACGAATCGGGTGAACATGCCGGCTGCGAACGGGATGCCCAGGTAGATCAGAACGGTCCCGGCAATGGCACCCATCGAAACGTCGACAACGACGCCCGGAATCCCCAACCATTCCGGAAGCACCGCGAGGAAGATCCAGGAATAGACCGAGTAGAACAGGACCTGGAAGACGGAGTTGAATGCGACCAGGCCCGCGGCATATTCGTTGTTTCCCCGCGCGAGTTCGTTCCAGACGATGACCATCGCAATGCAGCGGGCCAGTCCGATCAGGATGAGGCCCGTCATGTACTCCGGATAGTCCCGGAGAAAAACGAATGCCAGGGCGAACATGAGGAGCGGTCCGATCACCCAGTTCTGGATGAGCGAGAGGCCCAGGATCTTCGTGTCGCGGAAGACCGCCGGCATCTCTTCGTAGCGGACGCGGGCCAGCGGCGGATACATCATCAGGATGAGACCGAGGGCGATCGGAACCGATGTCGTTCCGATCTGGAATCCGGTCAGAACTCCGGTCACGCCGGGCGCAATCGTGCCAATGACGATCCCCAGCGCCATGGCCAGGAAGATCCAGGCCGTCAGGTACCGGTCCAGCCAGGAGAGACGGGAGGAAACCACTTCGCTCATGGTTTCAATCGTTCGGCTTGCGGGCCCGGATGAAGCCGCTCCGGAACTTCCCGTCCACGGCCTCGGCCATCCGCTCGAACTCGGCGCCGTTCCCTGCGAGAAACGCCTTCGCGTCCTCGGCGCGGTAGATGCGGGTCGGTTCGATCGACGCGTCCTCGAACCCCGCGGCACGAAGCTTTGCCACGTAGTCGTCCTGGTCGAGCGCTCCGGCCACGCAGCCCACCCACAATTCCATGTTCCGCCGGATGTCGTCGGGAATCGGACCGCTCGTGACGATGTCGGACACCGCCAGGCGTCCGCCGGGCTTCAGGACGCGAAAGGCCTCGCGAAGAACCTGGTCCTTGTCGGCCGAAAGGTTGATCACGCAGTTGGAGATGATCACGTCGACGGTGTCGTCCGGCAGCGGGATGTCTTCGCTCTCGCCTTTCAGAAACTCGACGTTGGTGAGGCCCGATCGGCGCTTGTTCTCCTCGGCCAGGGCCAACATCTCGCCGGTCATATCGAGGCCGTAGGCGTTGCCGGTCGGACCGACGCGCCGCGCCGAGAGCAGCACGTCGATGCCGCCTCCGGACCCGAGGTCGAGAACGGTTTCGCCCGGCGCGAGGTTCGCCAGCGCCGTCGGATTACCGCAGCCGAGCGACGCGAGAACCGACTCTTCGGGGATCTGACCGACCTGTTCGATGTTGTAGAGGTTGCCCGTAATCGGGTCGCACCCCGTTTCGGTCCCCGTTCCGCAGCAGGACGGCCGCGTGCCCTCGACGACGCGGAGCGCGGCCTTTCCGTATCGATCCCGAACGACTTCCCGGATTCGGGTTTCACTCATGACGACCTCCGTTGTTCTTGATCCTCAGGTGCACAGCTGGACGACCTGGTCCGCCGGCACACACGAACTCCGCTTGCAGCACTCGGCGAAAAGAAACGTCAGGATTTCCTGGAGCACGTCGGCGTTGGCGCGATATCGGAGACACGTACTCTCCCGGGTGACGGTCAGGAGGTCTTCGTTCCGGAGCTTTTCCAGATGATGCGACAGCGTCGATCCCGTAATCTCCAGTTCCGCCTGGATCTCGTTGACGACCATCCCTTCGGGATGGGCCGAGAGCAGGAGCCGAAGGATCCGGAGGCGGGGCTCCGAGCCGAGGGCGGCGAAAATGTCCGCGTATCGGGTGGTGGGGTCGGTGTGCTTCCGGGGCATGGCGCGTCCTTCATTTTCGATATTGTTATTCGATATTTCGATAATAATAGAATTGTCGATCATGTCAAGGCCCTTGCGGGGGACCAGGATCGTCAGGAACGCGAATCGCGCCACAACCGTCCGAGAACGAGAAGGGCGAGTGGCACCGCAACCGCGAGAAAAGCGAGAACGAACAACGGCCTTCGCAGCGTCGAGGTAATCTCGTTGACCGGCCCCGCACGATCGGACCGATAGGAACGGTCGTCGCACGGACGGACCTCGAACGGAATCTCCGCCGGATAGACCACATCCGCTCCGGAATATTCGCCGGTGAAATAGAGGGGATCGCGGGCCGTGTACCGGCGCGTCAGGGCCATGGTCTCCGGGTCGAGGGCGAAGCGTTCGACGACGCGCATTTCCCCGCTGTGCGGAACGCGCCCGTCGGCGGAAAGGATCCCCGGGAGGAATCCGGCAGTATCGACGACGAGAACGTCGTCCTCCCACCGGCCGATGGAATGTCCGGCCCGCGTCGGGACCACGTCGGCGGGATGGGCGCCGAGGTTCAGATGGATCGTACGGACCAGTCCCATCGATCCGTAGAGCAGCGTGATCCGTTCGTCTTCCTGAACGATCCGGTTGACGTCGGATTCGAACGTCCAGTCGAACAGGATGTTGGTTGTCTGGCATCGGAGACGCGGGTTGTCCGACGACGCGCCGTCGAAATCGGCGATCGCGTCGGCCCCCGCATCGGTCAGCGGCATCAGGCTCGGTCGATTCCAGTAGGCGCCGATCGGGTCTTCGGCAAGCGAGATCCCTGTGCCGCGCACGCCCGGGAACGGCGCCGCGCCCGGGGGAACTTCCCCGGCCTCCATCTCCTCGGCGACGCCGATCGGCAGGAACGCGCCTTCCATCCCGCGGGGATCGGTCAGGACCCGCTGTTCGGACGCCCAGTCGCCGGCGATGTTGGGATCGCCGCTCTCCCGGCGAACAGGCCGGTCGGACACGTTCGGAAGGGCGCGCGTGATCTGCCCGTACCGGTCGATCGAGGTTCCGTCCGCGAACAGGGCCGTGCCGAGATAACACGTCCGGGGTTCGAAACGGTCGGGCGCGCCGGTGACGGTCACCGTGGTCCCGGCCCCAAAAATGGCCGGATCCCATCCGGAACGTCGAAGGACCGAAGCGCCCCGCAGTTCACACTTCCAGGGCGCGACGGACCCGTCGTCGCTGGTGACGTCGAGATAGAGCCAGGAATGAGGGTTCACGAACGCGATCTCGGTCACCGTACCCGTGATCTCGATCTCGGCGTTGAGATCAAAGTTGGCTACGCCGTGATGGACGGCCGCAGACGGCGCCGCGACGATGAGGGCCACGAGGATCGAAACGCCCATCAAACCTCACCCCGCCGCGGACGTCCCGGCCTTTCCTTCCGACGATTCGCGGGCGTCCTTCATCAATTTGTAGTGGAGGCTGTCGGCCAGGGCGATCCAACTGGCCTCGATGATGTTCCCGGAGACGCCGACCGTCCCCCAGACGTCGTCGCCGTCGGAAGACTCGATCAGGACCCGCACTTTCGCGGCCGTCCCGTCGGCACTGGAAAGAACGCGGACCTTGTAGTCCTCGAGGTGGACCTCGCCAACCGACGGGAATACGCTCTCGAGCGCCTTCCGGAGGGCGCGGTCCAGGGCGTTGACCGGACCGTCACCGCTGGCGACCGTATGGTGGATCTCATCGCCGATCTTCACCTTGACGATCGCTTCGGAATCTTCTTCCCGCCCTTCGGTCTTTCGATTGATGGTCCGGAAATTCACGAGCGAGAACAGATCCGTGTACGTCCCCTGGACGCGACGCGCCAGGAGTTCGAATGACCCTTTGGCCGCCTCGAACTGATAGCCCTCGTGCTCCAACTGCTTCACGCGCTCGAGCACCTGGCCCACGAGCGGATCTTTCTTGCTGATGTCGGGCAGGGTTCGCCGCAGTTTCGCGACGATGGTGCTCCCGCCGGACTGGTCCGACACCAGGAAGCGCCGCTCGTTGCCCACCGACTCGGGCGGCACGTGTTCGAACGAACGCGCGACCTTCATCACGCCGTCGATGTGGGCCCCGCCCTTGTGCGCGAAGGCGCTCGACCCGATGTAGGGCTGGCGATGGTCGTGGTGCGTATTGGCGATTTCGCTCAGGAACCGCGAGAAGCGCGCCAGCTCGCGGAGCTTCTCGCGCCCGATCGCGTGTTTTCCCATCTTCAGCTCGAGGTTCGGGATGATCGAAGAGAGGTTCGCGTTGCCGCACCGTTCGCCATACCCGTTGAACGTCCCCTGGACGTGAGTCGCGCCACGTTCGACCGCGGCCAGCGAATTGGCCACGGCTACGCCGGCATCGTTGTGACAATGGATGCCGAACGGCGCGAAAATCCGCGTCCGGACCGCGTCCAGAATGGCGCCCAGCTCCCCCGGCAGCGTTCCGCCGTTCGTGTCGCACAGGACGAGGACGCGGGCGCCGCCGCGTTCGGCGGCGAGCAGCGACTCGACGGCGTAATCCGGATCGGCCTTGTACCCGTCGAAGAAGTGCTCGGCGTCGTAGATGACCTCGCGATCGTTCGCGACGAGGAACGCTACCGAATCCTCGATCAGGCGAAGATTCTCTTCGAGCGTGGTTCCGAGAACGTCTTCGGCGTGCAGGTTCCAACTCTTCCCGAAGATCGCCACGCTCGCGGTTCCGGCCATCAGCAGCGTGGTCAGGATCGCATCTTCTTCAGGGGGATTCGATGCCCGGCGGGTGCTCCCGAACGCCGTCACCTTTGCCTTGAGGCCGAGCTGTCCGACTTCCTGGAAAAACGCCAGGTCCTTCGGATTCGTCGGATTCGGCCAGCCGCCCTCGATGTACTCGACGCCGAGTTCGTCCAGACGGCGGGCGATCAGGAGCTTGTCCTTGAGCGAAAAGGAAATCCCTTCGGCCTGGGCGCCGTCACGCAGGGTCGAATCGTAGATTTCGATCGTCTCGGACATGGGATCTCTCGCCGCCCGTAATGGTAGCAAAGAAGCGCGTCATTCCCTCCACGGCGCCCAGTAGCTGAGACCGAGGTTCAGAATTCGCTGGAGGAGCGCTTCATAGCTGACGCCCGCCGATTCCGCCGATTCGGAAAAGTCCTCTCCGTATTCCAAATTGGGGTTGGCGTTCGCCTCCAGCACGTAGATCCGGCCATCTTCGGCGATGCGCATGTCCATGCGCGCGTATCCCGTCATGTGCAACGCGCGATAAACGCGTTTCGAGATCGTTGCCAGTCTGTTCTTCGTCTCTTCGGACAGCCCGGCGGCGGCACGCGTCTCGATCCCGTGCCGTTCCTGATACGCCGGGTCCCACTTGGCTTTGGCCGTGGCGATGCGGGGCTGTTCGGGGGGCGTCTTCGCGAAGACGAGCTCCCAGGGCGGGAGGGACTTGAGGCGCTGGTTGCCCATCACTCCGACGTAGACCTCCCGGCCCTCGATGTACTGTTCGGCAAGCGCGTCCGACCCGATGCTTTCGTGGATAAACCGCACGCGCTCCTCGAGCGCGTTGTCGTTTCGAACGATGGATGCTTGCGCGATGCCGAGCGATGCGTGTTCGGTGGCCGACTTGACGAACAGCGGGAAGGTCAGACGTTTCGTTCTGCGGACGGAGTGCCCCATCGGAAAAGACGCGAACCTCGGCGTGCGGATCCGATGGTGGATGAGGATGCTCTTGGACAGTGCCTTGTCGTGCGAGAGCAGGAGACCGCGCGGGTTGCACCCCGTATACGGCTGGCGCATCAGTTCCAGATAACCCACGATCGCGTAGTCGTACGTGGCGACCCCGTGAAATTCCTCGAGCAGCATGAAAACGATGTGCGGCTTCCAGTCCAGAATGGTCTCGCGGATCGGACCGAGATTGTCGATCACGGCGACGGGCCGGACCTCGTGTCCCATTTCCCTCAGCGTCGCGATGACGTCGAATTCCAACTTCCACCTGGCGATT
>CAZTTI010000157.1:0-3875 GCA_964615925.1 uncultured Solibacteraceae bacterium | reverse complement strand
GGCCGAATGCGACTTGTTGAACCCGTATCCGGCGAACTGCTCCATCAGGTCGAAGATCTTTTCGACCTTCTTCGCGTGCTTGAAGCCGCGCTCCCGGGCTCCGGCCAAAAACTTCTCGCGATGGGCTGCCATCTCTTCGGGTTTCTTCTTGCCCATGGCCCGCCGGAGGAGGTCGGCCTCTCCGAGCGAATATCCGCCGACGACGTTGGCGATCTGCATCACCTGTTCCTGATACACGATCACGCCGTAGGTCTCTTCGAGGAGCTCGCGCAACTGGGGCAGTTCGTATTCGACCTTCTTCTGTCCGTGCTTCCGCTTGATGAAGTCGTCGATCATCCCTCCGCCGATGGGACCGGGGCGATACAGCGCGTTCAACGCGGTCAGGTGCTCGATCGAGGAGGGCTTGAATCGGCGCAGGATGTCCTTCATGCCGGAACTCTCGAACTGGAAGACGCCGCTGGTCAGCCCGTTCGAAAACAGTTCGTAAGTCGGCACGTCGTCGAGCGGAAGCGCATCCATGTCGAGGGTGACGCCTTCGGCGCTCCGGAGCATTTTGAGCGTGTCGTCGATGATGGTCAGCGTGGTCAGCGCCAGGAAGTCCATCTTCAGCAGGCCGAGCTTCTCGACGTCCGTCATCGGATACATCGTCATGATCTCGTCCTTGCCGGACTTGTAGAGCGGAACCAGGTCGGTGAGCGGGCGCGGGGCGATCACCACGCCGGCGGCATGCATCGACGCATGGCGGGCGAGACCTTCGAGCTTTCGGGCGATGTCCATCACCTCGCGAACGCGCTCGTCCTTCGAGACCAGGGCTTTCAGGTCCTTGTTCTGCTCGAGGGCCTTGTCGAGCGTGATGTTCAGCTCGGCGGGGACCATCTTGGCCAGTCGGTCGACCTCCCCGTACGTCATCTCGAGGCCCCGGCCGGCGTCGCGGATCACGCCGCGCGCGGCCATCGTCCCGAACGTGATGATCTGCGACACCTGTTCGCGCCCGTACTTCCGCGTCACGTATTCGATCACCTCGGCGCGGCGGTTCATGCAGAAGTCGATGTCGATGTCGGGTAGCGTGACGCGTTCCGGATTCAGGAACCGCTCGAAGAGCAGGCCGTATTCCAGCGGATCGAGGTCGGTGATGTGCATCGCATAGGACACGAGGCTGCCCGCGGCGGATCCGCGGCCCGGGCCGACGGGGATGCCGCTCTCGCGCGAATAGCGGATCAGGTCCCACACGATGAGGAAATACCCGGAGTACTTCATCCGCTGGATGATGCCGATCTCCTGGGTCAGCCGTGCCTCGTATTCGGAGAGCGGGTGCTCGAGCTTCCCGGCGTCGGCCAGCGGCTTGAGACGCTCCAGGCGCTCGTTGAACCCGTCGTGAACGACTTTCGCGAAATAGGAGTCGGCGTCGTACCCGGGAGGAACTTCGAATTCGGGGAACGGGTTCTCGATGGTCTGGAGTTCGAGGTTCGTCCGGTCGGCGATCTCGATCGTTCGCGCGAGCAGCTCCGGAGGTTCCCCGAAGACCTGACTCATTTCCGCGTGCGACTTGAAGTAGAACTGATCGGTGTAGAACTTCATCCGGTTCGGCTGGTGGACCGACTTCCCGGTCTGGATGCACAGGAGCACGTCGTGGGCGCGGGAGTCGTCCTGGCACATGTAGTGACAGTCGTTGGTCGCGACGGCCGGTATGCCCGTCCGTTTCGACATGCGCAACATGTCGGGGATGATCTCCCTCTGTCGGGCGAGCCCCTGGTCCTGCACCTCGAGAAAGAACCGGTCGCGTCCGAAGATGTCGGCGAAGTCGGCCGCGGCCTGCTCGGCCGGCTCGTAGTTTTTCGCGAGCAGGTTCTGGGAGACCTCGCCGTTCAGGCATCCGGAGAGGCCGATGAGGCCTTCGCTGTGGGCGGCGAGGATTTCCTTGTCGATCCTGGGCTTGTAATAGAAGCCCTCGAGATAGCCGGCCGACACCAGCTTGATGAGGTTCCGGTACCCGGTTTCGTTCTCGCAGAGGACGATCAGGTGATGCGCGCGCGCGGTCCGCGGATCGCGATCGTGGCGATTGGTCCGTGCGATGTACATCTCGCAGCCGATGATGGGTTTCACCCCGTGTTTCTTCGCGGTGTTGTAGAAGCCGACGGCGCCGAAGAGATTGCCGTGGTCGGTGACGGCGACGGCCGGCATGCCGTAATCGGCCGCCATCGTGGCCAGCCGCGTATGGTCGCAGGCCCCGTCGAGCAGGCTGAAACCGGAATGAAGGTGAAGGTGGACGAAATTTTGCGCGTCTATTCCCACTCGATGGTCCCCGGTGGTTTGGAAGTCACATCGTAAACCACCCGGTTGACGCCGCGCACCTCGTTCACGATCCGGTTGGCGATCCGTCCGATGACATCGTACGGCAGGCGGGCCCAGTCCGCCGTCATCCCGTCGACGCTCGTCACCGCGCGGATCGCGACGGTGTATTCGTAGGTTCGTGAATCCCCCATCACGCCGACGCTCTGGACCGGGAGCAGGACGGCGAACGATTGCCAGACCTCGCGGTACAAACCGGCGGCCTTGATCTCGGAGACCAGCACATCGTCGGCCTCCTGGAGCATGCGGATCCGGTCGGGCGAGACGGCGCCCATGATGCGGATCGCGAGGCCGGGCCCGGGGAACGGCTGGCGCCAGACCAGCTCGTCGGGGATGCCCATGGACGACCCGATCTTCCGGACCTCGTCCTTGAACAGCTCCCGCAGGGGCTCGATGAGGGAGAGCTTCATGTGCTCGGGAAGGCCTCCGACGTTGTGGTGCGACTTGATCGTGACCGACGGCCCGCGGACCGAAACCGACTCGATCACGTCGGGATACAGCGTTCCCTGGACGAGGAATCCGACGTCCCCGATCCGGGCGGCTTCCTCCTCGAACACCTTGATGAACTCGTTGCCGATGATCTTGCGCTTCTTCTCCGGATCGGTCACTCCGTCCAGGAGGTTGAGGAACCGCGCGGAGGCGTCCACCCCCGTCACGTTGAGCTTCAGGTGTTCGGTGAGCGTGGCCAGCACCTTTTGAAACTCATCCTTGCGAAGCAGGCCAGTGTCGACGAAGAAGCAATGGAGCTGGCCGCCCACCGCCCGCGAGACGATCGAAGCCGCGACGGTCGAGTCGACCCCGCCGCTGATGGCGCACAACACCTTCCCCGAGCCGACCCGGCGCCGGATGCGGTCGACTTCCTGCTCGAGGAACGATCCGAGCGACCAGGTGCCGCTGCAACCACAAACGTCGAAGACGAAACGGCGGAGGAGATCGGCGCCGTTCGGCGTATGCGAGACCTCGGGGTGGAACTGGACCCCGAAGATTTTCCGGTCCGGCGACTCGATCGCCGCAATCGTGGAATCGCTGGTGGCCGTCACCCGGAACCCGGGAGGCGGGACGAGGATCCGGTCGCCGTGACTCATCCAGACGCGCTCGATCCCGCCGAGCAGCCGGGATTCGGCCCGGGGCACGATCGTCCCGTGGCCGTACTCCCGCGCGACGGCCGGCTCGACCTTCCCACCGAGGTCCTTGGCGACGATGAACATCCCGTAACACACACCGAGAACAGGGATGCCGAGGTCGAACAGGGCCGCATCCGAAGCCGGCGCACCATCGTCGTAGACCGAGCTGGGTCCGCCGGAAAGGATCAGACCGCGCGGGTTCCGCTTCCGGATCTCTTCGATGGGCGTATGGAACGGCACGATCTCGGAGTAGACGTCCAGCTCGCGGATGCGCCGGCCGATCAACTGGGTATATTGTGACCCAAAGTCGAGGATGAGGATTTCCTCTGTAGGTGATTCCATCAAATAGCCTTACTTTGAACCTCTACTCCTCGTACACCATCGAGAGCCGCCCCCGCCCCG
>CAZTTI010000156.1:0-2844 GCA_964615925.1 uncultured Solibacteraceae bacterium | reverse complement strand
CGTCCGAAGCCAGGTCGCGGAATGGACTCGGCTGCGCGGCAAGTCCCCCAGGCTTTATCCGGGCGCCCTGGTCTGGTGCTTCAAGAAGCCCGGCAAGGATCTTCGGGAGCACGTGGAGGCAGCGCTGGCTTGGAAGCGCGTCGCCCGAGAGGTGGCCGACGGCACCTTAGGCGGTGAGTTCGACAGGAACGATCGGGCAGAGCTCCAGTCGAAAGTCAGGGACGCGGAGGAAGCCGCCAAGGAGGAGGTCTGGGGTGGCTATCGGTTTGCCGTCGTCGCGGACGCACAGGAACAGGATGGATTGAAGATCATCGACCTCGGCGCGGGCCATGCGTCGAGCGGCGAGTCGCTGTCCGGACGAATGCTGGCCGCCCTCAAGACGGAGGCCCTTCTCAACGAGTCGGTCGGCGCCGGCTATATCGACCGCAACTGGCCACCGGCTCTGAAAGATGTCGGGGCGTGGCCGCTGGCCAGTTTGAGGCAGAGCTTCCTGAACGGATCATTGACGCGGCTCGTCGATCCGGACGCGGTCCTGCGGAACAAGGTCGTCGAGTTCGTTGGACGTGGCGACTTCGGTCTGGCGTCAGGCCAACGTCAAGACGGCGGGTTTGAGCGAACCTGGTTTGAGGAACCCGTGCCGGCCGACGAGGTTGCGTTCGACGCCGGCGTCTTCCTTCTCCGGAAAACGGTTGCGGCGGCCCTGAAGGCTGGACAGGCTGTGCCGGGCTCTAACGTGGCGGCGACGGCGGCAGCCGTCCAGCCCGCCCGCGTCGGGCCGGTCGACAAGGGTTCCGACACCTCTGCCGCGGCGACAGGGTCAGAGACACGCCTTCTCCGACTGGTCGGCTCCGTTCCACCCGAACTTTGGAATCGACTCGGCACCAAGCTGCTTCCGAAGCTCCGTGGAGGGGCAGAACTGCGAGTTGGGATCGAGTTCTCTGTCGTCGTCAGAGACGAAGCCGCCCCGAACCTCGTCGCGGAACTTCGACAGATCCTCCAGGACCTCGGGCTTTCGGATACCGTTCGGATCGAGTGAATCTCGACGCTCCCACGCGATGTGCCTGATGCGGAGACCAGGCGCTACTGAAAGGTGGCGATCCGGTACTTCTCTTGACGCTTCTTGAACGCCTCGTACCCGCCTTCAAGAACCTTCAGAGCACGCTTGCGGATTACCGGATCCTCTATCGCGCCCGAGATGTAGGAGATCCTGCCGTCCACCCGCTGCGCGACGATCACCTGGTCAGCGTCGCTGTTGATGACGACATTGCCGTTGTTGGACGCGATGATCACCTGTCGGTAGTTTCGCGCCTGCCGGATAGAGCCGACGAGTTCATCCATGATGAACTCGTTATCGAGATGATCGTCATGGGAATCGATGATGATGGGCTTGTCGCCTTCCGCCAGGTAGATCTTGATCAGAACCGTCGCCTTCTGGCCGATGGAGAGTCGATCCAGGGATGTCCGCTTATACAACGCGGTCGGTCGGACCGACAGGTACGATCGGTACAAGGTCTTGTAGAGACCTAAGGCAGTGACGGATCGTGCTTTCTTGAGCCGCGGCCGAAGATGCTCCGCGAGCCTATCGATCTCCGCCACCACGACCTCGACCGCTCCAGCGTCGCCAGCCGCAATCACCGTCAGGGCATCGATCAGCTTCGCACACACCGATGGCTCCCTTTCGGTGGAGACGACCTGCACTTGACGGTTGTCGACCAACTCCTCGGCAGCATCCAGCAGACCCTTGCTGTCGACCCGCAGTTCGGCGTTGAAGTCGAGGTCTGACAGCACCTGATCCTTGGCGGCTCCGAACGTCTGGATAATCTCTCCGTACTTCGTGCGCTGATCTACGACGGAGCCGAACAGCTTTCGAAGGAGGTCCGACCGCTCCTCCTTCTCCCGGTCGAGGGCTTTGAGCTGCTCTTGGATCGTCTTCCACTGGTCTTGCAGGTCCCTGTGCTTCCCCTCTCCTTCCTGCAGCTTGGCGAGCAGCTTCGCATGCTCTCGCATCTCTTCGTTGAGGTTCTTGATCTCCTTCTCGTTCTTATCAATCGCCTCCACTGCCCAGCGGACCTTCCTTTCGGTAGCCGCGGCCAGTTCGTCGAGACGACGCCGGTCCGGATACGTCGGTTCGTCGACCGGCGGGCCGAGGTCAAGCTGCTGCACGAGCGCGTTGAGTTGTCGTATTGTTTCAACCGCCTTCACGAGATCAAGGTCCAATGAACGGACGGCTTCACGCAGGAGATCACGAACTGCCACCAGCCCATCGCGCTGCTTCTTGAGGTCGGCGACGACCCGCTGCTTTCGCTTCGTCAGGTCGCGTTTGTCCGTGCTCAGCTTCGATTCGGCGTCGCGAATCCGCTTCTTCAGGTCGTCGATCTCGGCCTTGGCTTTCTTGCCGTTCTTCTTCAGATTCTCCAAGACGTCCGGCGCAGTAGTCCGCTCGAGCTGGTCGATCCTGACGTTCTTTGCGTCCAGATCCGCTTGCAGGCTGGAAGTGCTCTGCACGAGCGAGTCGTACTCGAACGCGTCGACCGAATCCTTGATTGTCGGACTCTCGAAGACGACGCTGTGGATGTACTCGTTCAAGTCCGAATGCTCGTCAATGTACCGCTCGAGTTCACCCTGCGCGATGTAGGCGATTCCACTGTCCTCGAAGAACTGGCCGTCCGAGAGCATCTTCCGGAACGTTTCGCCACCGGAGAACCCGATTGACATCGGAAGATCCGGAGAATCCTCCGAGATCCGGCGGACGAACGAGTTCCGGTCATTGGTGAACTGCCGGTCAAGGAAGCAGTGGGCGAGTATGTCCACGAGCGCTGTCTTGCCGCTCCCGCGGCCACCGGT
>CAZTTI010000155.1:0-11978 GCA_964615925.1 uncultured Solibacteraceae bacterium | reverse complement strand
CCGTTCTTCGCGGTCAGCCGGATGGCGGGGTGGACCGCCCATCTCCTCGAGCAATACGCCGACAACCGGCTGATTCGACCGCGTGCGGAATATGTTGGTCCCGAGCCGACGCTCAAATGGGCACCGATCGACCAGCGCTAGCCCCCCGGATGCGCCCGTAATCCGTATGCCCCGAACGAAACGTGAGGGCGCTCGTTCCCACAACGCCAGCCTGAGGCGGAAGGTCCAGCGGGAGGTCCGGCGTGTTCTCGACATCGAGATCGAGGCCCTCGAAGAGGTGCGCCGGTCCGCCGGTCCATCCATCACCGATGCCGTGATGGCGATCCACGACTGCCCGGGGAAGGTGGTTGTGACGGGGGTCGGCAAGTCCGGGATCGTGGCATCCAAGATCGCTTCGACGCTTACCAGCACGGGAACTCCCGCCGTTTTTCTTCACGCATCCGAAGCCCTCCATGGGGACGTCGGAATCGTCTCCGAGGGAGACGTCGTCCTGGCCATCGGGAAGAGCGGGGAGAGCAGCGAGTTGACGTCGTTGATGACGGTGCTGCGCCGGATCCGGGTGACCCTCATCGGTCTGACCGGTGCGCGCGAGTCGACGCTCGGCCGCGAGGCCGACATCGTCGTGGACGTCGGAATACCACGTGAAGCGTGTCCGCTGAATCTGGCGCCGACTGCCAGCACGACCGCGGCCCTTGCGGCCGGGGACGCCATTGCGCTCTCTTTGATGAAGTTGAAGGAGTTCTCTCCGGACCAGTTCGCCAGGCACCATCCGGGCGGACAATTGGGGAAGCGGCTGACCTTGACGGTTTCCGACGTCATGCGAAAAGGAAAGCGAAACCCCGTCGTGTCCCGCGATGCGTCCATCAAGAAGATGTTGATTTCGATAGCCGAAGGCCAGGCCGGCGCCGTGTCGATCGTGGATGGGGATCGCCGGCTGGTGGGAATCGTCACCGACTTCGACATTCGACACGTCCTCGAGTCGGAACAGAACCTGTTCGAACTGACCATCGACGACCTGATGAACCCGAGGCCGCTTTCCATCTCCGCGGACCGGAAGGCCGTCGACGCGTTGACGATGATGTCGCGGGGGCGGCGAAAGAGAACGGCCGTGCTCCCGGTGACCGACCGCGAAGGACGGGTCGTGGGGATCGTGCACATTTCCGACCTGGTCGCCGCCGGTATCTGACCGAGCGGGGCCGGGTGTCCGAGTCCGAAGCAGACGATCAGGGGCGTCTTCTGCTATCGTACCGACGATTTGCAGAAGTCTCCGAACATCGACGGCCGGAAGGTTCTCGTGACGGGAGCGGGCGGCTTCATCGGCAGCCACGTGGCCGAACTCTTCGTGCGGTCGGGAGCCCGAACCCGGGCCCTCGTCCATTACCGTTCGGATGGTGCACGGGGGTGGCTGGATCGCTCCGGCCTCGTTGCTGAAATGGAAGTCGTGGCTGGCGACGTTCGCGATCCCTCGGTGGTGGATCGGGCGGTTCGTGGGGCCGACTTCGTCGTGCACATGGCGGCCCTGATCGGTATCCCCTATTCCTACCACGCACCGTCCTCGTACGTGTCGACCAACGTCCTCGGAACGCTCAACGTGCTGGAGGCGTGCCGGCACGCCGGCGTCGATCGCGTCGTTCACACGTCCACGAGCGAGGTTTACGGAACAGCGCATTACGTCCCGATGGACGAAGAGCATCCGCTCCAGGCGCAGTCCCCGTATGCGGCGAGCAAGATCGGCGCCGACAAGCTTGCCGAGTCATATCATCGGTCGTTCGGGTTGCCCGTGGTCACCGTGCGCCCGTTCAACACGTACGGGCCCCGGCAGTCCTCCCGTGCCGTGATTCCGACCGTGATCACGCAGGTCCTGGCTGGTGGACCGGTCAAGATCGGGAGCCGGTCCCCGCGGCGGGACTTCACGTTCGTCGAGGACACCGCCCGGGGTTTCCTCGCGGCGGCAACAGCGGCCGGTGCCGAGGGCCGCGTCGTCAACCTGGGTTCGGGTGTCGAGACGTCGATCGGCGAAGTCGTGGAGATGATCGGGACCGTTCAGGGCGGCTCCGTCGCGGTCGAGGAGGACGACGACCGCGTCCGGCCGCCGGCGAGCGAGGTGGAACGATTGCTCGCCGGGACCAGAGTGGCAGCCGAGGTTCTCTCCTGGAAGCCTCAGGTCTCGCTCGAAACGGGGATTCGGCGCACAATCGATTGGTTCGGGGAAAACACCCATCTCTATCGGCCCGAGAGCTATGCCATCTGACCTGCCGGGCGTGACCGTGTGGATGACGGGTCTCTCGGGCGCGGGAAAGACGACGCTTGCAGGCTTGCTTGCGCGCGAACTGCGCCGGGAGGGACGCGCTGTCGAAGTTCTCGACGGCGACGTCATTCGTAAGAACCTGTCGCGGGGCCTGGGGTTCAGCCGGGAGGACCGGAATACCAACATCCGCCGAATCGGCTTCGTAGCCAACCTGCTGAGCCGGAACGGGGTCGCGGTCATCGTGGCCGCCATCTCCCCTTATGAAGCGGTCCGCCGCGAGGTGCGCCTCTCCCATGAGGGCCGTTTCCTCGAAGTCTACGTCCGCTGTCCCACGGAGGTCCTGATTGAGCGCGACACCAAGGGGTTGTACCGCAAGGCCCTCAACGGCGAGATCAAGAACCTGACGGGCATTTCCGATCCCTATGAACCGCCTCGGGATCCCGAAGTCATCGTGTCGACGGACAAGGAAACGCCGGAAGAGAGCGTGCAATTGATCTTGGATTGGTTCCGCCGTTCGAACAGCGGTGGATCTTCGGCTCCGGGCCCGGCCGGTGAGGGAACCGGCTAGGCCTCGCCGTGGACGTTCGGACCGAATCCCTCCGCGAGATCATGGCGGCGGCATCCGCGATCGCCATGCACCACTTCGAGGGAAGGATCGACGTCGAAGTGAAGGCGGACGGATCACCGGCGACGGAAGCGGATCGGAAGATCAACGCGTTCCTCGAAGGGGCTCTTCGCGACTTGTTTCCTTCCGCCGCGTGGTTTTCCGAGGAGAGTTCCGATACCGCGGGGCGGCTCGATGCGGAGTGGATCTGGATCGTCGATCCCCTCGACGGGACACGGGAGTTCATTCAAGGGGTCGGGGAATTCGCGATTTCCGTGGGTCTGGTTCGTCGGGACCGCGTCGTTGCAGGTGCGGTTTCCAACCCGGCGACGGGGGAATACGGGCTGATGGTCGAAGGGGCGCCGCCGGAATTCGCAGGCGGCGCACCCCGTCGCCGGCTCGAACGCGTGAACGTGGCTGAAGCCGTTGTCAGCCGCAGCGAAGCGGCACGCGGGGAGATCGAACCGTATAAATCGTTGTTCGCGTCCGTGCGGCCCCTCGGCAGCGTCGCGTACAAGTTGCTTCGCGTTGCCTCGGGTGTGGAGGACCTGACGTTTTCGGTGCAGCCGAAAAACGAATGGGATGTCTGCGGAGGGGTTGGCCTGATCGAGGCGGCCGGGTTGGTCTACGTGCGGTTCGATGGATCGGAGATGCGATTCAACCAGGCGGACCCACTCATCCGTTCCGGAGCGGTGGCCGGGCCGTTAAACCTGGCGACAGAGTTTCTCGAAACATTCCGGTCCATTCGCTCGGCCGGAGAAAGAAAGATGGATTCGCAAGCATGAATACGCTGGGCGTCACGGGCATCGATCGCGCGTTCGCCGTGAGTTTGGTGAACGCCTCAGAAGTGTTGTTCGCGATCGAAGAGGACAAACTACGCCGTTTCCGCGGCCTCGGATTTCGCGACCTCGAAGAGATCGGATCCCGGGCGCTGGATCTCGCGGTCGATCGTGCGGGAGGCCCGTCCGCGATCGACGAGATCGCGTTCGTGCCATCGATCGGAACCGGGTCCGGCGACATCGAGCGCCAGTCCCGGACGATTCGGGATCACTTCTTCCGCTTCTACGGAATCGAGCGTCCGGTTCGTTCCGTCGATCACGTTCGTGCCCATGTCGCCTTCGCTCGCGCCGTGCATCCCCAGGCCAACGGCTTCCTCATGGTTGGGAGCGCGCGGGCCGTCTTCGTGGGGCCGTCCGGAGAGAGAACGATGGATCGCTCCTTCACGGCGGGCCGTTTCGTTCGGCGATGCGCCCGCTTTCTCGGCCTGGACCGGAGCCGGATCCATCACCTCGAGAACCTCGCTCGATTCGGAGAGGAAACCTACCGGGACCCGCTCCTGGAATCGATGGAAGAGGAGGAGTTCGGCGACGCTCGCCTCGAGACCATCGTCGGCGCCTCGCGGCGCTACCGGGGAATCGGGCTCGAGAAGAGTCACTTCGATCTGGCTGCATCGTTGTTCGGCCTTCTCCGCGACGCGGTTCTCGCGATGATTTCGGACGTCGGACCGCCGGAGGGATCGACCGTTTCCCTCTCCGGTGGGATCTTTCAGAGTTGGCGCCTCAACGACGCACTGGCATCGCAGTTTCCCCGGCACCACTTCGTCGTCTCGTTCGCCCCCGGAAACACCGGTTGCGCCATTGGCGGGCCGCTCGTCGACGGTGACGAACATCGATCGGACCCCCTCCTGCCGTTCCTCGGCCCACGTTACGACCGCAATTCCGTCAAAGGAGTTCTCGACAACGCCAAGGCGCGGTACAGCCTCGAGACGCACGCCGACATGGAGGAGCTGGTGTGCGACGCGTTGTCGCAGGGCAAGATGATCGGGTGGTTCTACGGGCCTTGCGAGTTCGGGTTTCGTGCCCTCGGAGGACGCAGCGTCTTTGCCAATCCCGCCGATCCCTACGCGTGCGACAACTTGAGTTCTTTCCTCAAGCGGCGGCCGTCGTACTTCACATATGCCGTTGCCGTGCGCGAGGGTCACCCGAGCGCCTCCGGAACTCATTCCCCGTTCCTCACCCGTTCCATTCTCGTGCCGGAGTATTTCGGAGATACGCCCGTTCGTGTTCAGACGGTCTCGAAGGCCACGAACCCGGGCCTCTTCCATCTTCTCGGTGCGCTCGAGAGCCAGCAGGGGGTGACCGCGCTGCTGAACACCTCGTTGAATTACTTCGACGAACCGATTGCGTGTACTCCGCGTGACGCGCTCAAGACGTTTCACGCGTCCGGGCTGGACATGATCGCGATGGAGGGTTTTGCCCTGCGCAAGTATTGATCGTCGCCGTCACCGTGCGCCCGCGGCCCCATCCGGCTTCGGAGCGACGAGCAGCAGAATACCCGTCCAGCATCTTCGGAACTCCGAGCCCTCGACTTCGCGTAGCCCGGCCGCCGGATCGCCGATCGTCATTCCTCCGGCGGATGCCTCGTAAATCACGACGTAGTGGTTTCGCCCGTTCTCGTTCCAATGCGCGATGACGGGAAGCGGGACGCGACGGATGGCGTCCTCGGAAACGCGGACGCCACGGCTCGCCAAACCGATGCCGGAGGCAGCGCGAATCAATCCCGCCAGGCTCGTTCCATCCTGGTTCGTGTCGGCGAGGTCGGCGAGCGCCCGCACCGAGTGAGGCCTGCCGAAGTACGCGCAAATCATCGCCAGGCATGTCGGACCGCAGTCGTTGGCGGCGGCCTGTCGCAAAATCGGATACTCCCCGCCCGATCGCCGGAAAATTCCCACCTTTCCGGAATTCAGGACGACGACTGAATCGGCAACACGGTGGAGGCCGTCGGCGACCTTCGAGGACAGGATGACGCCCGCGTCCTCGTCCGTGGCGAACCGTCGGACTCCCCCGAGAACCTCGGATTGAGACGCCGGATCGAGCTCGGCGGTCGGTTCATCCAGGATCAACAGCTCCGGCCGATGAGTGAGGGCAGACACGATGCCCAGCCTCCGAAGCCCCGCTGGAGACAGATCGTCGAGCTTCTTCGAAGTGTCGATGCCCATCGATCGGACGAGGGCTTCCGCGCGCTCCCAGCTCCACGTCGGGTAGAAACCGGACACGAAGTCGAGAAGACCTGCAGCAGTCATTTCCTTGCCGAACGAAAATGATCGAGGGACGTATCCGGCGTTTCGTCGGATGTCGAGTTGCTGGAGGTGCGGTGTTTTCCCGAAGACGGAAACCTGGCCTTCGTCGGGCCGGACGAAGCCCCAGAGCATCCGCAGGAGAGTTGTCTTTCCCGACCCTGGTGGTCCAACGACAGCGAGGACTTCGCCGGGGCGCACGGTCAGGTCCAGAGGGCCGAGGGTGCATTCTTCATTCCTCCGCTTCACGGCCCTTTCCATTTTGATGATCGGGTCCAGCACGTTGATCCCCTCCTCAGTAAGTTTTCCGGGCAGACGGCGGGCCGCCGTCGACTTCAGGAACAAGCGAAGTGCCATTCGGACGATCCCGGATCGTCAACGACTTGCCGGACGCGGCGGGAATCAGTTCGCCGCTAGCGCGACTTTTTTGTCGGCTCGTCCGAGGACATCGCGACTTGGAGGGTTTCGGCGAGCCGCCGTCGACCGCGCCAAATGGCCGTCTTGATCGCGGCCACGGTCTTGTCGCTCAGTCTGGCGATCTTCGGAATCGAGTAGCCCTCGACGTAGAAGAGGTACATGGGGCCGCGGGAGTCATAGCCGAGGGTGAAAAGCGCATGGTGGATCCGCTCGATCTCACGCTCCCGATCGATGCGGCCGTCCACATCGGGTTGAAGCGCGAGGCGGCGTTCCGGGACCTGATCGATCTGCTCGGTCCTCGTCCGGAGCTCGCGCCGCCAGTGGTCCGCGACCGTGTTACGGACGACTTTCCACATCAATGCGTTGGGGAACGACACTTCGGATTCGCGACGAAATGCCTTCAGCGTACGCACGAAGGCTTCCTGCTCAAGGTCGGGATCGGCCGTCCCGTGAACGGCGCGAACAGCCCGTGTCAGCTGGGCGATCGCCTGCGGTTCTCCGGCTTCCAGGTCGAATGTAACCTTTTGACGTGCGGTTGCGGCTGTATTGGTCATGATGGACGACAACCTCTTAGGTGAAAGCGAAGCGATGGTCACTCTCCGAACCCGCATCCGCTCCGCGGCGCGTTCGGCGAGTTCGGTTCTCATTCAGGGAGAGACTGGGACGGGCAAGGAGCTGGTCGCCCGGACGATTCACCGGAGCTCGATCCGGCATGGCCGCCGGTTCGTTCCCGTGGATTGCGGGGCCATTCCCGAGGACCTGGTGGAGAGCGAGCTCTTCGGATACCGCCGGGGAGCCTTCACGACCGCCGTTTCCGACAAACCCGGCCTCTTCGAAGAGGCCAACCAGGGAACGATCTTTCTCGACGAGATTGCGAACACCTCGCCGCGTTTCCAGATCAAGTTCCTGCGCGTGCTCCAGGAGAAACAGGTTCGTCGCCTTGGCGACGTCATGAATCGCTCGTTGGACGTTCGCGTGATCGCGGCAACCAACTGCGATCTGCGAGCGATGGCGCGAACGGGCGAATTCCGGGAGGATTTGCTCTATCGGCTGAACGTATTCGCCATCGAAGTCCCTCCGCTTCGGAAGAGAGCGAGCGACATCCCGCTCCTCGCAAGGCACGTTCTCGGGCAATTGAATGCATGTCACGGCGAGATGCGGCGATTTTCCGACGCCGCGCTGGAGAAGCTTCGACGGTATTCGTATCCCGGCAACGTCCGCGAGCTGCAGAATGTCGTGGAGCGGGCGTACTTCAGCGCCGAGGCGCCGGTGATCGACGTCCAGTCCATTGGCTTGCCCTCCGACGGATTTGTCGACGAGCGTCAGGACGAACTCGTCGTCGACGACTTCTGGGAATCGGTGGCTCGTCCCTATTCGGAACGGCTCATCACCAAGCGGCAGGTCGAGGGCGTGATCCGGCGCGCGCTGGAGGCAACCGGAGGAAATTACAGAAGAGTCGTGAAGCTGTTCAACATGCCGGCTTCCGACTACAAGCGTTTCATGGACTTCCTTCGAAGACATCGATGCAACGTGGATTTCCGGCCGTATCGGCGACAGGTCCCCCCGGCCGCGCGACGGGCGGGAGAGTCCTGAGGACTCTCCCGCACCTCTATACGGCCTCGAAGAGTTTGACGGAAAGTTCCCCGTCAAGGAGGTGGTGAGCCTGCTCGACGAAGCTGCGGTACGTCGGACCCGAGTGATAGCGCAAACAATCGTCGCGCGAGTCCCAAAGCGTCAGGGAAACCAGGGTCTTGCCCCCGTCTTCCAGCAAGAGTTGTGCAGAGCGAAAGCCGGGCGCCAGTTCGAGTTTGGGGAGGACGTCCACGCGGTACAATCTTGCGAATGCGTCGATGCGAACGTTCTCCCCGATGACCATTCGAGCGTACATCGCCGGCTACGGCTCCGCGGATACGCGCCGTGCGACGATTCGGTCCTGGATCCGCTCGTATTCCTCCTCGCTGACGAGGTTTCGCGAAACGAGTTGGCGCTTGTTTGCATACGGCCTGTTCTCGATGATGCGCCGAGCCACCTCTTCGTCCATGACGACTCCCGTCAACTGCTCGGCGGTAGCCGAGTTGATGTCGAGCAACGCGGGGGCGGGGGTAGGCGCCTCCGGGTCCTGAGCGCCCAGCCCGAGCGGCAATGAAAGAAGCGCGACGACGGCCAGTGTCTGGATCGCGCGACGTGTAACGGATGCCTTGCTTTTCATCTGAAAACCTCCTCAATATTCGATGTCACTTGATGTCGTTGGATTTCGTTCACGGTGATGGCGTTGCTCACCGTCGTCCGACCGGACCTGGCCTCCGGCGGCCTACGAAACTGCGGCCCTTTCCGTTTGTAAATACGCAGTCTCGTCCACTGGCCGCCGGAGACCCGGCCCCGAGCTGTCCCGGATCTCGGCGCCTTCGGCTGTTGGGCCTCCGGTGCCCGACCGGAACGACCTTCTCTGGGCATGTGGGGTGCCAAATGTAACTTGTTGAAATTGTGCGGCCGTGATGGGAAAGGCTGCACATTTCGCGATCCACAATGCCCGGTGTTTCGAGACTTCCTCGATGGACCTTCTCGATTCGGGGCGCCGCTTTCCGGATGCGGAAGGCGCGCGTCGACCGAGGGTCCGGCCAACGGGAAGAGTGGAAGAACATGGCTCCCGCGGCAGCCTTCGCGGTACTCTCGTCGGGGTGGACCGGGTACGATGTGTTCCGTTATGAGGTAGTTGAGTTTCGAAATGTTGCTGCTTCGACTTGCGAACGGCCTGACGATGGGCCGTCTAATCAGCGTCCCCCTTGTCTTTCTGTTGCTCGTCCTGGGCCGGGAAGACCCGAACTACCTGACGTGGGTGCTGATCCTCGTCATCGTCCTGCAAGCGTCCGACACGGTTGATGGCTTTCTGGCGCGGCGGGCCCTTCGAGGATCGAAAGTCCGGAATCCGTTCGGGGAAAGGCTCGACCCGCTCGCCGACAAGCTCTACATCAACTGCACTTACCTTTCGCTGTCGGCGTTCTACGGCTTTCCGTGGCCGGTGACGCTGGTGATTCTCCTGAGAGATGTTTCGATCATCGGCGGCTGGTACCTGCGAAAGTGGCTCTTCGGGATCGAGACCGTTCGCCCGAACGTCTGGGGAAAGTTGGCGGATTCCCTGCAGGCCTTCCTGATCATCGGGTACCTGATCGACATGGAAGCCGGCTGGATCGGTTGGGGCGCCTTCATCGTCGTGTCCGTGACCGTCTTCTCCGGGTTCGTCTATGCCTGGACATGGAGAGAGCCTACGGCGTCGGATCCGAAGAACGTCCAGCCCGCGGGATGAGGTGCTGCCGGGGTCGAAGTAGCTGCGTGTTATACTTTTGCACTGGAAATTCACGCGCTCCAGGCGGAGGCAGTCATGACGAATCTTTTCATCGGTGCCCTGATGCTCGGTGCTCAACTGGTGGCCACCAGCCCCGGGACACTTCCGCAAGTCGTCACGGCGGAGTACCCGTCCGGTGAGATTCGGGTCGGCCAGGGTGCGGAGGTCCAGGTTGCGCTCGCGGTTCGGGAAGGCTACCTCATCAACCACACGCCGCCCATGCAGCTGAAGCTCGAGCCCGTCTCCGGATTATCTTTCGCCGAGTCCACATTGACGTCACCCGCGCTCGATCCTGCTTCCACCGACGTCTATTACGTCAACGTTCCCGAATTCAGGATTGGGGTCACGGCCGCGCGTCCGGGAACGTATACGGTTCCGGGCGAGTTGGTGTACTTCTTCTGTTCGAAGGCCGACGGGTTCTGCGCCAGGCAAACGCTCGATGTTTCCGTTCCCGTCGTCGCGGATTGAGAAGCCGGAAAGCGTGCAGCGCGCCAGATTCCTGCCCGGGCCGTTTCCCTTTCGCCACTGAGCACTGAGCACTGAGCAATGATCGGTTCGCCGAAAGACCGCTATTCGTCGAGCGCCTACGTTCGTAAGACGAACGACCAGGACATCGAGCGCCGGATGCGCGCGCCGCACGAATACCGCCACGCGCCTCCGACGAGCAAGGCGCGGCCGAGCGCGGTTCGAGTACTCTCCGTGGAGCCGCGGTCGCTGGCTGGACGCGTCGGGCTCCGTCCGGGGGACGAGATCGTCGAGATCAACGGCCGGCCCGTGCTGGACGTGGTCGACGTGCAGTTCCGGATGGCGGCTTTCGATGAGGGGATGTCGCTTCGGACAGAGGATCGAACGCTGACGTTTATCCGGCGCGAGTGGGAAGCCCTTGGGGCGGAGTTCGAGCCGATCGAGCCCCTGGTCTGCGATAACGACTGCGTCTTTTGTTTCGTCCACCAGAACCCTGGAAATACCCGTCGGTCGCTCCGCATCAAGGACGAAGATTACAGGCTCTCGTTTCTGTTCGGGAATTACCTGACGCTGACCAACGTCGGCGACGAGGAGTTGGAACGTATCCTTTCGCAGCGCCTTTCGCCGCTCTATATCTCCATACACGCCACCGAGCCCGAGCTGAGGGCCCGCATGTTGGGGAACGAGACCTACGACGGTCTGGACCGCAAGCTGGATCGCCTCACCGAAGCCGGAATTCAACTTCATTGTCAGGTGGTCCTCTGTCCGGGTTGGAATGACGGCCCGCATCTGGACCGGACCATCCGGGATCTTTCCCGGCGCTTTCCGGGCGTTCGGTCCCTCGCCATCGTCCCGGTGGGACTGACCGATCACCGTCGGAACCTCCCCAGGCTGGATCCGGTGACGCCGGAATATGCCCGGAAGACCATCGATGCGCTCGTGCCCGTTCAGCGTCGTTTCGAGACGGAAGTGGGAACGCCGTTCGTGTTTCTCGGCGACGAGTTCTACATCCTGGCGGGCCGGGCGATTCCAGGCCAGGAACACTACCAGGAGTTCCCTCAAATCGAGAACGGTGTCGGAATGGTGCGAAGCTTTCTCGACGACTTTTCGGCTGCAGCCGATGGCTTTCCGGTCGGGAAGGGCGCGATCAACGCCGTTGTTGCCACGGGAACGCTCTTCGCGCCTTTTCTCCGGGCCGCGGTCACGCGGCTGGACGTGGGGTTGCGAGTGGTCGGCGTCGAAAATCGATTCTGGGGCGGCGGGATTCGAGTCGCCGGCTTGCTCACCGGAAGTGACTTCATCGCGGCGTGCCGCGATCTGCCGTCCGAATTCCTGATCCTTCCTTCCGAATCGATGATCGGCGACGAAGGGCTATTCCTCGACGACATGACGTTGGACGATGTCCAGCTCGCTGTCGGTCGACCGGTGATCCGGTCGGGATACTCGGCGACAGACTTCCTCGAGGTGCTTCAGGGGCTGATCTGAATGCGCCGTCCCGAGCCCGCTCTCATCCCTTCCTTTCGATCGTGACCTTTTCGACCGTCACCTTCTCGACCGGACGATCCCCGGGCCCGGTCTTGACGCGACCGATCTTCCGGACGATGTCCAGACCGTCGACCACCGCGCCAAATACCGCGTGGCGGTTGTCGAGGTGCGGCGTGGGAGCCAGCGTGATGAAAAACTGGCTTCCGTTGGTGTTCGGTCCCGCGTTGGCCATGGACAGGATTCCGGCCCGGTCGTGGCGGAGCCCGGGTTCGAACTCGTCTTCGAACGTGTATCCCGGACCGCCGAACCCCGTTCCGGAAGGGTCTCCGCCCTGGATCAT
>CAZTTI010000154.1:0-3575 GCA_964615925.1 uncultured Solibacteraceae bacterium | reverse complement strand
ACATCGCGCAACCCACGCTGGCGCTTTCCCGCTGCCCGGTGATCGTGGACCACGGGTTCGAAGGACGCCACGTGGATCTGCGTCCCTACATCCTCAGCGGAGAGGACACGTTTGTCCTCCCCGGCGGGTTGACGCGCGTCGCCCTGGTGAAGGGATCCCTCGTGGTCAACTCGTCGCGAGGCGGCGGAAGCAAGGACACGTGGGTGCTGGCCGAATAGACGCCGGCCAGAAGAGAACGATGCCATGCTGAGCCGCGTCGCCGAATCCCTGTTCTGGATGAGCCGCTACGTCGAGCGCGCCGAGAACGTCGCTCGCTTTCTCGCGGTGAACGACTACCTCGCGCTCGACCTTCCCGGAGACATCGACATCTGGAAACCCCTCGTCAACGCCGCCGACGACACGGCGCTTTTCGAGGAACTGTTCGACGAGGTGAACCCGGATAACGTGGCGGCGTTCATGTCTTCGTGTACGCGGAACCCGAACTCGATCCTCAGCTCGATCCAGGCCGCCCGTTCGAATGCGCGGTCGGTCCGGGAGTTCATTACGCTCGAGATGTGGGAAGAGCTGAACGGCCTCTATTTGATGCTGCGGTCGCTCCCGCCGGATACGCGGATCCCGGCGCACCGGTTGAACGACGTTATTCGTTATTGCCAGCTGCTCTTCGGTATCACCGATGCCACGATGTCCCACGGCGAGGGGTGGGAGTTCACGCGCATGGGCCGGGCGCTGGAACGTGCCGACAAGACCTCCCGGATCATGGATGTCCGGAATTTCCTCCTGCTGCCCTCTGGTCCGGCCAACGCCCGTCCCTACGACGACATCTTATGGGCCGCCCTGCTGCGCTCGATCAGCGGCCTCGAGATGTATCGAAAACAACACCGGCAACTGGTTCCCCGTCGCGTCGTCGCATTCCTGATGCTCGACGAGGAATTCCCGCGCTCGGTTCATCACTGCCTGATCAGCGCCGAGGAAGCCGTTCGGGCGATTTCCGACACGCCGAGCCGGACATTCCACAACCGCGCGGAACAGCTGCTCGGGAGGTTGCGGGCCGAGCTGGACTATCTGAACGTGGACGAGATCATGGCGATGGGAGTCCACGAGTTCGTCGACGAGATCCAGTTCAAGCTGAACGGCGTGAACGACGCCATCTTCGACACCTACGTCGCGCTCCGGGAGGCCCCGCGGCCCCATGAGCCGCCCCGATGACGTTCTGCATCGGCATCAAGGTCAACGAAGGTCTGGTGGGGGTCGCCGATACCCGGATCAGCTCCGGAACCGAAGTCGCCATAGCTCGCAAGCTGACGGTGATCGAAGGCGACCGGTACTCGATCTTCATCATGACGTCGGGGCTGAGGTCCCTCAGGGACAAGACTCTGGCCTATTTTGAGGACCTGTTCCGCGCGTCGGCCCCGCGGTACGACCGGATGTTCAAAGCCGTCAATCTGTACACCGAACAGCAGCGCCGCGTGGAAGCCGAAGACAAGCACCACCTGGAGCAGTCGGGACTGCGCTTCGACCTCCACACGCTGATCGGCGGACAGATCTGGGGCGACGATGACCACAAGCTGTTCCTGGTCTACCCGGAGGGGAACTGGGTCGAGATCGGTCACGGCACGCCCTACCAGATCATCGGCAACGCGCACTACGGAAAGCCGTTCCTCGATCGGACGTTGCGGCCGACCGATACGCTCGAGTTCGCGATCAAGGCGGGATGCATCGCGTTCGACTCGACGCGCATCAGCGCCAGCGACGTGGAGTTCCCCATCGACGTCGTGGTGTATCCGGCGGGGTCCTTCGCTTCCCACGAACACCGGTTCCTGGAACCCGAGCTCGTCCATCTTCCGGCGTTCTGGGGCGACCGTCTCCGCCAGTCGGTCGCCGAACTCCCACCAGGATGGATCGAACCCTTGCTTCAGCGCATCGGATCCCCTCGACAACGAGTTGCCGCCGAGGACGATCTGTTTCCGACACCCTGACGCCCATCTCGCTGGTTTCACGGACCTGACCGAGCGGATCGTCGACCGGATTCGGACGGCGCTCGGCATCGATCCGGTCGTGGCGCTACGGGATGGCTGAACTCGGGGGAGAAGATCTCACGGCTCGGGGAAACCCCGGTCTCTCATGAGCGCGCCGATCCCCGCGTCGCGTCCCCGAAACATCCGGTAGGCCTCGGATGGATCGATGGAGTTCTGCGGCGCGAAAAGGGTATCGACCAACCGTTTCGCCACGCCGGCATCGAAGAATCCCCCCTCGGCTTCGGCAAACGCCTCCGCCGCATCGGCTGTGAGAACATCGGCCCACATGTAGCCGTAATAGCCGGCGGCGTATCCCTCGCTGGAAAAGATGTGGAGAAACTGCGGACTGCGGTGCCGCATCGGCACCTCGTGCGGCATTCCCATTTCCTCCAGGGCGTTCCGTTCGAACGCGGCCGGATCCAGGTCCTCCGGATCCGTCGTGTGGTACCGGAGGTCCATCAGCGCGCAGGCCAAATATTCGGTCGTCTGAAAACCCTGATTGAACCGGGCCGCGGCTCGAACTTTCTCGACCAACTCGGCGGGCATCGGCACGCCCGTCCGGTAGTGAACGAGATACCGCTCGATCACCGGGCCGGTCAGAAGCCAACGCTCGAGAAGCTGGGACTGGAACTCGATGTAGTCCCGGACCGCACCGTTCAACGTTCGATATGCCACCGTCGACGAGAGGTAGTGCAGGGCGTGTCCGAACTCGTGGAAAAGCGTTCGCGCATCGTCGAACGACATCAGCACGGGTTCTCCTGGCGCCCCCTTGATGAAGTTCGAGTTGTTCGAGGCGAGAACCGTTTTCGGGCCGTCGAGGTTTTCGTGGCTCCGGTACGTCGTCGCCCATGCGCCCGACTCCTTTCCACCTCGCGCGAACGGATCGAGATACCAGAGCCCGACGTGTTCACCCGTTTCGGCGCGTTGGACCTCCCAGACCCGCACATCGGGGTGGAACAGCGGAACCGACCCGTCGCGGATTTCGCGAAACCGGAATCCGAAGAGCGATTCGGCGACGAAAAACATGGCCTCCCGGAGCCGGTCCAGCTCCAGGTACTCGCGGACCTCGTTCGAATCGAACGCATAGCGGGCGGCGCGGACCTTCTCGGCGTAATACCGGTAGTCCCATGGCTCGATCGTTTCACCCCGGCCCCGGCGGCTCGCGACTTCCTGCATGTCGCGGACTTCTTCGGCCACGCGGGCCACCGCGGACGGCCACACGGCGTTCAACAGATCGAGCGCGCGTCGAGGCGTCTTTGCCATCCGGTCCTCGAGTCGCCATTCGGCGTAAGTGGAATAGCCCATCAGGCGGGCGCGCTCGTGCCGGAGCCTCAGGATCTCCGCGATGATGAGCTTGTTGTCGTGCTCGCCGCCGTTGCCGCCGCGCGAGTAGAACGCGCGCCACACGCGTTCCCGGAGTTCACGCTCGTCGGAGTAGGTCAGGAACGGGTCCATCGCCGACCGCGTGTTCACGATGGCGTATTCGCCCGCCTTGCCCCGCTCCTCGGCGGCTCGCCCGGCGGCGTCGATCACCGAGCCGGGCAACCCGGGCAACTGGCC
>CAZTTI010000153.1:0-2560 GCA_964615925.1 uncultured Solibacteraceae bacterium | reverse complement strand
GACCACGGGCGTGCGCGCCGCCGCGCCGCCCAGGCAGACCCCGCACATCGCGCCGATTTCAAATCCCCCCACGCGGGACAGGATCTGAATAGGATCGGATTCGGTGAGCCGGTGGAATGTGGCGGCACGCTCAACCACGTGAATCTTTTTTCCGAGGGTCCGGTCGTCGACGCCGGTTCCGCGGCCCACGACCTCCGACGCGGCCCGGCCGGTGAGACCGACGGCAATGGCGGACGCCGCGGTGGAGTTGCCGATCCCCATTTCGCCGATTCCCACCACCCGGCAACCTTCGGAAACAACGTCATCAACCAACGCGATCCCTGTCTCGATCGCGCGGACGGCGGCCTCCGGGTCCATCGCCTGTTCCCGGGCCATGTTTTTCGTGCCGGGCCCGATACGGCGTCGCGTGAGACCGTTGGAATCCGGCAACTCCGAGGCCACGCCCATATCCACGACACGCAACCCGATCCGGTTGGCTCTGGCGAGAGCCGAGATTGCCGCGCCACCCTTTAGAAAGTTCTCCACCATTTGTGCCGTTACCGATTGGTGGTAGGCGCTCACCCCCTCGGCCACGACGCCGTGATCGGCGGCGAACAAGAGAATCATTGGGCTTGCGGCCGACGGGTCGAGTGTTTCCTGAATCGCACAGACGCGATTCGCGATCTCTTCCAACCGGCCCAGGCTGCCTTCCGGCTTCGTCAGGCGCGCCTGACGTTCCTTCGCGCGGCGAACCCATGCCGGATCGATCGCTCTGACCCGGCTCAGGGTCGAGTGCAGCAGGGAATGTTCGCCCGGAGCGCCTACCACGCTGGGGACCACGGCTTTCCCGACTCGCCGGGTCCCCGCAGGCGGGCGTCGACGCCAGCCCGCTGCTCGACGTGACGCGCCATCAGCCACAGCGCGTCCGATAAGCGGTTCAAATAGACCAGCGCGTTCGGATCCACATCTTCCCCTGCATCGGTAAGACGCACGGCGTGGCGTTCGGCACGCCGGCACACGGTCCGGGCGACATCGAGCGCGGCGGTTCCGGGTTGCTCACCCGCCACCGACCAGTCCGGTTTTTCCACCATCGCGGATTCGATGCGGGAAACGAGTCGGTCCAGCGTATCGATCAGTGACGGGTCGATCGAAGGCCGTTCGACCGAAGACGCGTCCACCGTGGCCAGCGACGCACAGATCCGGAACAAGACTTTCTGGATCGCACGCACCTCATCGCCAACCTCCGTGTCCGGCAACATTGTCCGCGCCAATCCCAGTTGCGCGACGAGCTCGTCGACCGTGCCGTAACACTCCACACGCAAGCTACCCTTCGAGATCCGGACCCGGCCGGCAAGATCGGTCTGCCCCTCGTCTCCACGCTTTGTCACGATACTCATGTCGACATCTCCTGATTCGTTTTCGATAGCCCGTCTACACTCGTGCCGCACGCTGGTAGCGTGCGAGCATCCAGAGAAACATTCCGCCTCCTACCAAAGCGGTCACCGCTCCGACGGGAAGCTCACTGGCTTTCATCACGGTTCGTGCGAGCGCGTCGGCGCCCACGAGAAAAGACGCGCCGAGCAGGAACGAACATGGCACCACGACACGAACGTCTTCACCGAACATGCGCCGTGCGAAGTGAGGAACAACCAGCCCCACGAAAGCGATCGTGCCGCCAACCGACACCGTGACCCCGACGATGACCGACGCCGCCAGGAACACCCGGCGTTCGCATGCGGAAACGTCCACGCCCAGGCTCAGTGCGACATCCTCGCCCATCGCCACCACATGCAGGTCTCTCAGCGAGAACAGGAGGACGGCCCATGCCGGAACCAGCAACAGCAGCATCGGATGGATCAATCCGAAGCCCACGACTTCCAGGCTGCCAATCGTCCATCGGAGAATCTGGAGCGCCCGCGAGTAGTCGACCAGGTATTGAAGAATGACGACTCCGGCCGTCGCGGTCAGGTTGATCGCCAGTCCGGCCAACAGCATCGTGCCCGGCATGATGACCGACATACGGGTCCCGACGCGGACACCGATCATGGTGGCGATGGCGGCGCCGGCGAACCCGGCCACGAAGATCACCGGAATGCCCAACACCGACGTTCCCCAACCCATCGCGATCGCCACGCTGGCGCCCAGGGTGCCGCCTCCGGACACGCCCAGCGTGAACGGCTCGGCCAGCGGATTCCGGAACATGGCCTGAAGCGCGGCACCGACCGCGCCGAGGGAGGCCCCCACGATGGCGCCGAGCAGTACTCGCGGCATCCGCAACGCAAAGAACGCCGTGTACGCGATCGGATCGGTTCGAAGCGCCGAAAAATCCAGCGACCGTTGGCCCGCCCAGAGCGACAGCGCCGCAACGACCATCAGCAAAGGGCCAAGAACGGCCACGGCACGGATCAGGCGGGCACTGCCGCTGGAAGGCATCGCGGTTCGCGTCTCATCCGACGCGGTCAACCCATCGACTGTGGCCATACGAATGTTCTTCCTTCAAGCCGTCCGGTTCGTATTCTTCGATCGTCGTAGATCCGGCTGAGAACCGGCGCGTCGATGACGGCATCCGGCGGGCCGAGGG
>CAZTTI010000152.1:0-2908 GCA_964615925.1 uncultured Solibacteraceae bacterium | reverse complement strand
GCCACCGTCGTGCTCGATCCGCGCAACGGCGAAGTCCTGGCCATGGCCTCCTCGCCCGCCTACAACCCGAACGTCTACTCGAAGCGGTTCACCCCTGAGGTGTACAAGGTGATCCGGTCGAACCCGTTCAAGATCGAGTTGAATCGGGCCATTCAGGGCCTCTATTCACCGGGATCGGTGTTCAAGAACGTGATGGCCAAGGCCGGGCTGTCCGAGGGAGCAGTGGGGACCGGGACGTCGTTCAATTGCGCGGGCAGCGGCGTCTTCTTCGGCCGCCGGTTCCGCTGCTGGAAGCGCGAAGGCCATGGAGCGGTCGATGTGGACCGGGCGCTCAAGGTCTCCTGTGACATCTTCTTCTACAACACGGGCGCCCGGCTGGGGGTGGACAAGATTCACGACTTCGCGCGGTTACTCACCTTCGGCGAGATCTCGCAGATCGACCTCGACGGCGAGAAGGCGGGGATCGTTCCGTCGACGAAGTGGGCGCGCGAGAAACGGAAGAGCGCCCCGAAGTGGTATCCCAGCGAGACGATTTCCGTCTCCATCGGCCAGGGACCGCTCATCGTGACGCCGCTGCAGGTCGCGAACATGACGGCCGCGATCGCGAACGGCGGAAAAGTCTTCAAGCCGCACGTGGTCCGCATGATCGAGCGTGGCGGCCGGGATGGGAAACCGCAGCGGCTCAAAGTGGCCACGGAAGTGATTCACGAAGTGAAGCTCGCGCCGGAAGCGCTCAGCGCCGTCCGGCAGGGACTGTGGAAGGTGGTCAACGAGGCGGGCGGCACAGGCGGCAACGCCCGCATCGAAGGGCTGGACGTGGCGGGCAAGACCGGAACCGTGCAGGTCATCGCCCAGCACGGGTGGGTGCGGTCGGATAGCCTGCCGTTCAAGTTCCGCGACCACGCCTGGTTCGCGGCGCACGCGCCGGGCGGCCCGGGACAGACGCCGCAGATGGTCGTGGTCGTCTTTGTCGAGAATGGCGGCCACGGCGGCAGCGACGCCGCGCCGCTGGCCAAGCTCCTGTTCGAGTCGCGGTTCAAGGACAAGGTGCTGAGCGCCCGCCTCGACCTCGAGAATCCCGAAACGCTGAGGCAGATCAAGGAAGGCGATCTCCCTCTCCCCACTCCGTCACGATGATCGTTCGAGAACGAACACTGCCCACGGTCGACCTGAACTTCATCGGGACCGCGATCGTCCTTGCCCTCATCGGCTGTGTGCTGGTCTACAGCGCCACCTGGTTCACCGATCCGACCCTCAACACCGTGAAGCGCCAGGCGCTCTGGGTCGGCATCGGCCTGGCTCTGCTGGTTCTCTTTCTTCTCGTCGACTATCACATCCTCTTCGACATCGCTCCGATCCTCTACGGCCTGGGAATGGTCCTGCTGCTCTACCTCCTGTTCTTCGGGAGGTTGACCGCGAATGTGCGGTCGTGGATCAGGATCGGCGACTTCCAGTTCCAGCCGTCGGAGTTCATGAAGATCTTCACCGCGCTGATGCTGGCGCGTTTCTTCGACTCGAACGACCGCGCCTACCTGAACTTCCGCGGGTTCATGGCGGCCATGGCCATCATCATGGCGCCCGTCGCTCTCATCGCCATGCAGCCCGACTTCGGGACCGCGGCGTCATTCGCGCCGCTCGTCGCGGTGGCCATGTTCTTCGGCGGAATCCGCCCGCGCGTCTGGGTGGCCATGGTCCTGGTGGTGGCCATCGCCTTGCCACTGGGCTGGACGTTCTTCCTCAAGCCGTATCAGAAGCAACGCGTCGTCACGTTTCTCAACCCCGAGAGCGATCCCCTCGGCAGCGGCTACCAGGTCACGCAGGCCAAGATCGCCATCGGGTCAGGCGGCATTCACGGCAAGGGCTTCAAGCAGGGCACGCAGGCCCGGCTCGACTTCATCCCCGAACACCACACCGACTTCATCTTCTCGGTCCTCGGCGAAGAATGGGGGTTCGTGGGTGTCGTCGTGGTCCTGGCGCTCTACCTGTTCATGATCCTTCAGGCCTTGACGTTCGCCAAGCATGCGCGCGATCGCGGAGGCACATTCCTCGTCATATGCCTCATCTCGTTCATCATCTTTCACGTGATCATCAACGTGGCGATGCAGATCGGCGTGCTACCCACGACGGGCATCCCGCTGCCGCTCATCTCCTACGGCGGATCGTCGACGATGATGTTCATGATGGCCATCGGGATGATGGCGAACGTGGATATGCGAAGGTTCGTGAACGCCTGAGAGGCAGGCGCCACCTGCTTCCTATCGCCGCCACTTCTCCATCTCCCGGCGGTCGCGCTTGGTCGGACGCCCCGCGCCGCGTTCACGAAACACGGTCATCTCCACCGGGACCTTCACTACGGGCGGGGACTCGTCGACGTACATCGTCCTGGCCGAGTCTTTCGAGGCCTGCTTCCCGGGCAGGACCGAGACCACGACCCGGCGGAGGCGATCGCCCTGCAGGAACTCGATCAGGTCGCCTTCCCTCACCACCGCGGCCGGCTTCACCCGCTGGCCGTTGAGCTTCACATGGCCGCCCCGGCAGGCCTCAGTGGCCTCGGTGCGGTGTTTGAAGAGGCATACGAGCTTCAGCCACTGGTCGATGCGATGTCGGTCCATAACCGTATATAATCCAGCACCTTCGGAGGTTACATGATCAAAGCGGACATCGTGAACAAGGTCGCCGAAATATCCGAAATTTCGCGAGTCAAAGCGGCTCAAGCCGTCGACACGGTCATCGAGGGTCTCCGCAACGCGCTCGCGCGCGGCCAGCGCATCGAGCTGCGCGGCTTCGGCGTCTTCCAGGTCAAGCAGCGCAAGAAGGGCATCGGCCGCAACCCCAAGACCGGCGTGGAGGTGAAGATCCCGCCCGGCAATACGATCCGATTCAAACCCGGAAAAGAACTGCGCAACCT
>CAZTTI010000151.1:0-11909 GCA_964615925.1 uncultured Solibacteraceae bacterium | reverse complement strand
CACGTCGGCGATGAACGAGGCGCTGCTCAACCTGGCACGCACGGGATTGATCCCACCCGAGATACCCGATCACTACCGGGAGCGTGTCCTCCTCGGCCTGATGGACCCTCTGATCGACAACGGCGAGGTCGAAGCGGCGGGTGAAGCCGTCGTGGAACTGGCCGAGACACTGCGAGCCAACGACGACAGCCTCTATCTGGCCATCGCGCGCCTCAACCTGTTCTCGTCGGCGTTCCCGGCGGTTCGGGAGAATCTGATGGCCGCCGAGGCGGCCGCGGCCGGCGCCCCGGATCGCTACGCAGGATATCGCGAGGAGTTGTGGGCCCGGATGGCCGAACAGCAGGGAAATCGCCCGGAAGCGATCTCCCGATACGAACGCGCCGCTGAGGCCGGGCCCGATGAAGCCGCGTATCTGCTCAAACTGGCCGAGCTCCACGCACTCGACGAGAACTGGGTAGAGGCGGCGGCATGGATGGAGCGATACCTGGATACGGATCCCTATCCGTTGTCGTTTTACACGGAACTGCTCGGGGATTACCTGCTCTCGGGCGGGAGGGAGAATGAAGCGGTCCGGGCTTTCCAGGAGGCGTTGGAGATCGAGCCCTACGCGTATCTGGCACGCCTGCGGTTGGCGGAGATCTTCGAGTCCCGGGGACGGGGTGCGGAAGCCATCGAATTGCTCGAGTTCCTCATCGTTTACGCGGTGGATCGGGATCCCGCGATCTACACGCGGCTGGCGAACCTCCACACCGCTCAGGAGCAATGGGCCGACGCCGAGCGTGTGCTCAAGAAGGCCGCGCGCATCTTTCCGGCGGATACTGCCGTCTATACCGCCAGGCGCGAGCTGGAGGCGTTCCTCGAATGAAGACCGTGGTCTCGACATGTCTGGCCGCCGTCCTCATGGTGGGCTCGCCCGCGGGGTCGGCAGGGCCCGTCCAGGACACGCTCGAGGTCGACGTCAACCTGATCAATATCTTCGTGACTGTTCAGGACGAAGCGGGGCTGTTCGTCGATGACCTCCAGGCCACGGATTTCCGCGTTCTCGAGGACGGAGCGCCCCAACCCATCGAGGTCTTCGAGAGCCACCAAAACGTGCAGACGGGCTTGGGAATCCTGGTCGACAACAGCGGGAGCTCATCGGAAGTGCTTCGTTCGGTCCGTGGCGAGGTCCCCGAGTTCGTCGAAGGTCTTCCGTCCGGCGATGACGCGTTCGTCGTCGCGTTCGGGACGAACCTCGACCTGGTCTACGACTTCGGGGAAGGAGCCGGGGCGCTGGAACGCGCACTGGGCAGATTGCGCTCCTACGGGACGTCGGTCCTGTTCGACGCGCTGTATACGTCGATTGAGAAGATCTCCGAGTCGCGCCACGAACGTCAGGCCCTCATCGTCCTGACCGACGGGAACGACAATGGCAGCGTGACCACCTACCGCGAGGTCGTTTCGGCCGCCGAGAGCAATATGGTCCTGCTGTATTTCGTCGGCATGGGCCCCCCGGTCCTCGTCGACACCTACACCCTCGAAGGGCTCGCGTCGAAGACGGGCGGAAGCCTCGTCATGTTGGGGCGCGAGCGGGCGTTGGGCGACGCGCTCGCCGAGATCCGCGACGATCTCGGGCGGCAGTATTACATCGGCTACCACGCCTCGTCCGTACCCGGCTATCACACGATCGAAGTCCAGGTCCCAGGGGGCGACGGCCTGAGGATCCGGGCCCGGGACGGGTATCGGGTGGACTGAGCTCGCGCGCCTGGAAATCGATGGTTGTTACCGCAAGACGCGTGTGACCCACCGCTATCGCGGTACTGTGCCGCTCGTCGTCATTCCGGACAGCCGAGACCTGCTTGCTGCCGATGCTGGTTGCTGGCTACATGGCGAAGCAGGGCGGTGCTGGTGCTCCGGCACAGGCGGCCCCGAAAAGCGGGGGACTGGGCGGTGGACGACGGTGAAACCCGCACAAGCTTCCTGTTCCCGAGTGAGCAATCTTGCACAGTTCTCTCGATCGAATCGCTGTAGTGTGATTGCGATCGTGTCCTCTGCCTCTTAATGGTTTGCATGAGTGCAACGATCCAGGTGTTATGAGGCCGTGCCCGATTCCGGGCACGCATCCCTGCTCGTCCGTCCTGACGAGGCACAAACGATCACAGCACCGTCGGCGGTCGACCGTCTCGACTGAGAATTCTGTCGAAGGAGACGCCGCGCTCGTCCTGGCGCACGAAGCGATTCCTGGCTTCATGGGAGCGACAACGATGGCTTACCCGGTCGCGGACGACTACCGGGTCGCGGACGACGTGGATGTCGAGGGCCTGGAGGCGGGCGACGCCGTCACGTTCCGCATCGAATGCCGGAATCCTGAGCGCACGCATCGGTTCCGAAGAAGCCGTCGATATCGCGGGCGGGCCGGATGGCCGAGCCCCTCTCCTGCCGTCGCTCCGAGCCGCGGCTCAGGTCGCACGAGAAGAAGGCCTGCGGCACACGGCCGAACTGGAAGCCGATGGCATTGAAGTCTGAAATACAACCCTGATAACCCGGGCGTCGGGAACGACTCAGCCGGAATATGGAGAAAAACACCATGAATACCAAAGTGATCGGAACTCTAATGGGAATCCTGCTGCTCGCCGGCGGTGCTGTGTCCGCGCAGGAGCCTGCCGGCCAAGAGCAGCAGCCGCAGATGATGCAACGCATGATGCGCGAAATGATGCAGGACAGGCGCGAGCAAACGATGGACCAGCGCGATGCTCTCTTGGAACAGTTGCGCGCCTCCACCCAACGACTGGATGACCTTGTGGCGGCGATGGACTCGTCGGAGGGCGACGCGAAGACGGACGCGATCGCGGCTGTCGTGTCCGAACTGGTGGCCCAGCGCGACTCCATGCTCGAACTTGTCGAAGCACAGCCCCAAATGATGCAACAGATGCACATGATGCAGATGATGGAAATGATGCAGCAGATGATGGGACAGATGACGGCAGGTGATGACACGCCCGGCGGCGGCGGGGAGGACGATCAATAGTCCAGCGCGGGTCGGATGGCCGGTTCGAAGCACAAAAGCCGTGAATCAGCACGTGGATTCACGAGTTCCTTCCGAGTGCCCACGGGTCCAAGCTGTGACACGCAAAGGGCAACTTCAACAGGCGGACCTGAGTGAACCCGTGGCGGGAAAGCTCGGCATCGACGACGTGGTCGCCGAAGTCCTGCCCGACGAGAAGGTGGAAGCGGTCAAGCGTTTCCAGAAAGAGGGGCGCATCGTCGCCATGGCGGGCGACGGCATCAACGACGCTCCGGCGCTGGCGCAGGCCGAGGTCGGAGTCGCGATGGGGACGGGCACGGATGTCGCGATGGAAAGCGCAGGCGTGACGTTGGTGAAGGGCGACTTGCGGGGCATCGTCCGGGCACGCCGGCTCAGCCGGGCCACGATGCGGAATATCCGCCAGAACCTGTTCTTCGCATTTATCTACAACGCGTTGGGCGTGCCGATCGCGGCCGGCGTCCTGTACCCGTTCTCCGGGATGCTGCTGAGCCCCATTATTGCCGCGGCCGCCATGAGCTTCAGCTCGGTCTCGGTCGTCACCAACGCGCTGCGGCTTCGAAGGGTGCGAGTGTAGGTCATTTACGGGAGGATTTCTAAATGCACTGGATGGAGGGTTGGCCAATGGGTTGGATGGGTTTCGGCGGGCTGTTTTTCCTGCTCCTGATCGGCGTCCTGGTGTGGGCGCTGGTCCGCGGCTTCGGTTCGGGCCCGGCTTCGGTCGCGCCCTCGTCGCGGTCGCCCGAGGACATCCTGAAAGAGCGCTACGCCCGGGGCGAGATCGAGCGCGACGAGTACGAGCGGCGCCTGAGTGACCTCAGGAAGTAGGAAGGCGGGGACTATCGTGAAGGACCATCAGCATTATGCAGCTCACGAGCCCGCTGCACGGGAGCCACAGGGTTGGAGCCGAGGCTGGGTGGCCCTGGCCGGTTGTCTCGTCATATCTACGGAGGATTCCGGCGACATGTTACAGACTGCCGGTAGTGCGTCTTCTTCTACACATGCGAAGGCTGCGACCGGCGCTTGAAGCCGAAGCCGGGCGATTGCCGTGTCTTTTGCTCGTACGGCTCGGTCCGGTGTCCGCCCATGCAGGAAGACGCGCGGAGATCCTAGACCGGACCGCCGGGACATGAACGAACGAGGAGGCCTCATCATGAAAGAAGCGGCTTTACGAGTCGGTGTGAACGGATACGGCGTCATCGGAAAACGCGTGGCCGACGCGGTCCGCATGCAGCCGGACATGACGCTGGCCGGCATCGCCGACGTCGCCAGCGACTACCGCATCCGACCCGCTGCATTGAAAGATATCCCCGTCTACGGCGCGGACCCCGACCGGGCAAAAGCGATGCGTAACGCGGGGATCGAGCTGGCGGGCACGCTCGATGACCTGCTCGCCGGAGTCGACGTCATTTCCGACTGCACGCCCAAGGGGATAGGAGCCAGGAACCTGGAACGGTATCGGGCGGCGGCCGTTAAAGCCATATTTCAAGGCGGCGAGAAAGACAGCCTGACCGGCCACTCCTTCGTCGCGCAAGCGAACTACGAGACGGCCGTAGGACGCGATTCAACGCGCGTCGTCTCCTGCAACACGACCAGTATCGTGCGGACCGCGATGGCATTGAAGGGAGCGGGGTTGCTCAAGAAGGCCCGCGGAGTGCTGATCCGCCGGGCGACCGATCCCTGGGAATCGGATCACAGCGGAATCATGAACACCGTCGTCCCCGAGCCCCACATTCCTAGCCATCAGGGACCGGATGCGCAGACGGTCGTTCCGGACCTCGACGTGGTCACGATCGCGGCCAAAGGCGCCCACACCCAGACGCACAACCACTACTGGGTGGTCGAACTGACGCGGGCCGCCGGCCGCGAAGAGGTGCTCGACGCCTTCCGCAACGTCCCACGCATCGCCTTCATACGGATGTCGGACGGCATCGTGGCCCTGAACAGCACGATCGAACTGATGAAGGACCTGGGACGCCCGCGGGGCGACATGTGGGAGGTGGCGCTGTGGGAAGACGTTCTGAAAGTTGAAGGGACCGAAGCGTACTACACCTACCAGGTGTACAACGAGGCGATCGTCGTGCCGGAGACGATCGATGCCATCCGCGCCCTGGCCGGCGCCGTCAAGGACGGCCGGGAATCCATACGGATGACGGATGAGGCGATGGGCATGAGGCGCGACTTTCTCTCGGGCAAGTGACCGTCGACGGCGTTGCTGTCCGCGCGTCCGGTGATTGCCGGGGCCATGGACCGAAATGAACCAGATGCTCCAGCGCGTCGTTCCTTCGCGGAACGCAATCGCCTACGGGACCTGTATGGGCGTAGCCGCCCTGCTGGCGTTCGGCCCCGAATATGCCGGCTTGTCCGAGGCGGGCCGACGCGGCTTCTTCATCTTGCTGTCGTCCGCGGGATTGTGGGTCACGGAGGCCATCCCCCCCTTCGCGGTCGGTCTTCAGCTTATTGGCCTCGCGATCGCTCTGCTGGGCCGTCCAGGCGGCGTCTTTGCGAGCGGCCCGGGATTGGGAGATCTTCATCCAGCCGTGGTCCAGCCCGCTGCTGTGGCTATTCTTCGGCGGTTTCGTCCTGGCCGAAGGCGCACGCAAGACAGGTCTCGACCGGACGCTCGCCGCCTACATGCTCGGTATCACCGGACATGGGCGGCGGGGAGCGATCCTCGGGATCATGGCGGCGACCTTCACGTTTTCCATGTTCATGTCCAACACGGCAACGACGGCGATGATGCTTGCGGTCATCGCGCCAACGGTGAGATCCCTGGATGCCGCCGATCCGTTCCGGAAGGCGCTCGTACTGTCTGTGCCCGTGGCGGCGAACGTGGGCGGCATGGGCACGCTGATCGGGAGCCCCCCGAATGCGATTGCGGCCGGAGCGATCCGCGACATCGCCGCGGTGAATTTCGCGGACTGGCTGGTGATCGGTATTCCGCCGGCAACGCTGTCGCTGGCGGCTGCGTGGCTCTATCTCGTGAGAGGTTTTCCGGCAGGTGGGGACGCCGGGACCCTGCCGTCCGGCTGGGCTCACGCGGATGGGCCCGGCTCCCCGCCATGGCAACAGATCCTGGTCTCGGCTGTATTCGTGGCGACGGTCCTGTTGTGGATGACGACGTCCCTCCACGGAATCCCGGCGACCGTCATCTCGTTCCTGCCGGTGGTGGCCCTCACGGTCGTGGGTGTCCTCGATGCCGCCGACATCCGCCGTCTGCCCTGGGATGTGCTGCTGCTGATCGCCGGCGGCCTTTCTCTTGGTGTTGTCGTCACGGAAACGGGGCTTGCCGGCTGGCTTGTTGCGCGGATTCCCACAGGGTCGCTCCCCGTACTGGCCGTCGTGATGATCATGGCCTATTCAACGGCTGTCCTTTCGAACTTCATCAGCAACACGGCGGCGGCCAACATCCTGATTCCGATCGGCGTAGCATTGACAGTGACTGCGGGACCCCAGACCGCGGTCTCGATCGCCTTGAGCGCCTCGGCCGCGATGTGCCTGCCCGTGTCCACGCCGCCGAACGCACTGGCCTTCGGTTCCGGATTGCTGAATTCCAGAGACTTTCTACCGATCGGTCTGATCTTCGGCGTAGTGGCGCCGGCGGCCTCCGTCTTGTGGTCGGGGTTTGTGCTCGGTTGAACGAGGAGAAGTAACGATATGAGTCGTCTGATCACACGCCGGCGTTTCATAGAAAACAGTCTGAAGGCCGCAACCGTGGCGCCCTTGCTTGCCGGGGCCGGCTGCGGGGCCCCTGAGGTCTCCTCTGAACGCGAAGAAGCCTCCGGGTCGCTGCCGAGTTTCCATCCGCTCCAGACCGGCCCGGTTCGTGATTTTCGCGTGGTCGCGGACATCGGAGATGTCGAGGTGGCGCCCGGCCGCGTCTACCGGACGTGGCTCTACAACGGGCGTTTCCCCGGAGAAGAGATCCGCGTCCGGGAGGGCGAGCGGCTCCGGATCACGCTCGAAAACCGCCTGCCGGAGGGGACGACGATCCACTGGCACGGCGTCCCGGTGCCGAACGCGATGGACGGCGTCCCCGGAGTCACGCAAGCGCCCGTCGCCCCCGGCGAGACGTTTGTCTACGAGTTCGTCGCCGGGCCGGCCGGAAGCTATCTCTACCACAGCCATGCCGGAATGCAGTTGGACCGTGGTCTGGTCGGATCGCTGGTCGTCGAGGAAGCTACCCCCCACATCGTGTGGGACCGCGAGTACACGCTCGTCCTCGACGATTTTCTCCCCGGAGAGCCGCGCACTCTGACCGGTGGAGGACGGGGGATGGGAATGGGCCGCGGCATGGGGATGATGGGGATGATGGGGATGGCGACGCCCCCATATGCCGGACTCCTCATCAATGGGCGTTTGCCCGAGGCGGCGCCTGTGTTCGAAGTGCGGCGGGGCGAGCGCGTGCGGCTGCGCCTCGCCAACCCATCCGGAGCCACGACGTTTCGGGTGGCCGTCGCGGGGCACCGGATGACGGTCAGCCATGCCGACGGCCGGCCCGTCGAGCCCGTCACCGTCGACTCTCTCGTGATCGGCATGGGAGAGCGCTACGACGTCGTCCTCGAATGCAACAATCCCGGCGTGTGGACGTTGGCCGCGGCGCCGATCGAAGGGGCCGCGCCCGCCGCCCGTGCGTTTCTGCGATACGCCGGCGTTCTGGCCTCCGCGCCCCCGGAGGGCCAGGCGCCCGAGGGCCTGCGCGCGGGCCGGAGTCTTCGGCTCGAGGATCTTGTCTCCGTGGAGATGACCGGCTCTTCCGCCCGCCCGGACCGCAACGAAGACCTGTTGCTGTCGGGCGGCATGATGTCATCGGCCTGGACGATCAACGGTCAGGCCTATCCGGATGCCACCCCGATCGAGGTCCGCCAGGGCGAACGCGTCCGCTTCCGGATGACCAACCACAGCATGATGCTGCACCCGATGCACCTCCACGGCCACTTCTTCCGCGTCGGCCGGGCGCTCAAAGACACTGTGATCGTCCCGCCGCACATGGGCCGGGTGGACTTCGACTTTGTGGCGGACAACCCGGGCCACTGGCTCTTTCACTGCCACAACCTGTACCACATGGAAAGCGGCATGGCGCGCGTGGTCCGTTACACGGCGTGAAGGGCATATCTGCAGTGTTCGGAATGGCTGCGGCACGGCCACCGCGGGTGCGAAGTGAATGAACAGACCAGCAAACCGGACCGAGACATGAGCGGCAACACACGGACGGTCGATGCCGAACTGGAAAAACTACAGCGTGACACCTTTGGATACTTTTTGCATGAGACAAATCCCGCCAACGGGTTGGTCATTGATAGGACTTCGGAGAATTGGCCGGCGAGCATCGCTGCCACCGGCCTTGCGTTGGCGGCGTATCCGGTCGGAGTAGAGCGCGGATTCATGTCGCGCGCGGCGGCAGTGGAGCGAACGCTTGCGACGTTACGATTCTTCTGGAACAGCCGGCAAGGCCCCGAGCCCGACGCGACCGGCTACCATGGACTCTATTATCACTTTCTCGACATGCAGACCGGCCGTCGCGCCTGGCAGTGCGAACTGTCGACTGTGGATAGCGCCTTCTTGCTGGCCGGCACGTTGACGGCGGCAATGTATTTCGACGCTGGGACAACCGACGAGCGTGAAATCCGCGACCTCGGCGATGCACTGTATCGCCGGGCCGATTGGGAATGGGCGCAAAACCATGGGGCGACGGTGACGCACGGCTGGAGGCCGGAGAGCGGCTTCCTCAGCTACCGGTGGGAGGGCTACGACGAGGCGCTGCTGCTCTACGTCCTGGGGCTGGGCTGGCCGACTCATCCCCTGCACGAACAAAGCTACACAGCGTGGGCCTCCACGTACCGGTGGGAACGCTGTTACGGACAGGAGTATCTGTACGCCGGGCCGTTATTTGCCCATCAGCTCTCGCATGCGTGGATTGATTTTCGCGGTATCCAGGACGCTTTCATGCGCGGAAAAGGCATCGACTATTTCGAGAACAGCCGCCGTGCCACCTATGTGCAACAACAGTACGCGATCGATAACCCGCTCCGATTCAAAGACTATGGCCCTTGCTGCTGGGGAATTACCGCAAGCGAAGGCCCCGGTCCGGACACCGTCAAAATAGACGGCGTCGAGCGTCACTTCTTCGATTACGTGGCTCGCGGCGTTCCGTACGGACCCGACGACGGCACGCTTGCGCCGTGGGCTATCGTGGCGTCGCTTCCATTCGCGCCGGACATCGTGTTGTCCGCAATCCATCATTGCATCCATCAAGCCAAGTTGACGGAGTTCAACTCATACGGTTTCAAGGCATCCTTCAATCCCTCCCACCCGGGCAAAGCCGGCAATCCATATGGTTGGTGGGTCTCGCCGTGGCATTACGGGCTCAATCAGGGACCGATCATTCTGATGATCGAAAATTATCGTACCGGCCTGCTGTGGCAGCTCATGCGAAAGTGCCCATATGTCACGGGTGGACTTCGAAGGGCGGGGTTTGATGGGGGCTGGCTATGAGCATCCCGAACAGGCCACTGGAGGTGGATCATCCAAGATCAAACGGGAGATGTTTCGTCCGGTAGATAACCTCGCAGCAGTTCCTTGGCCCGCGAAATGGCATTCTCGATGTCTCGCTTCTCGTTCTCCCCGAATGCGTGGTAGCCGTACACTTGACGATTATCCAAGTACTGGAGAGTGCCGCTTTGGCGCGCGCTTTCGGAAAAGATCACGTACTCGTGCCGGGAAGTGCCGTCCTCGTAGGCGAGATCGTCGAGGACGTCGACGCGTATAAGATAGGTGGAATTCACGACCGGCATTTGCAGAACGCCGCGAACCCAACGGTTGAGGACCCAGCCGTACTGGTCGCATTCCTGATAGTACCCATTAGGGTCAATATCGGCATGGTAGTTTGAATGGGGGTCATCCGGGCTGATCGACCTCAGGAACGGCGCCACGATCGGCAAATTGAGATCGACGAGGTCTCGCAGCACACAGGGCCGAATGAATGTGCCTGTGTTGGCGACGAAATAGAATTCGCACTCATGCTCCGCGGCACGGCCCAAGCTGTATTTCCCAATGTTCCCGGGCACACGAAACTGCCTCATGCTCGATCGAGCGTGATCCGGTGGTTCATCTTGGCTGTACGCCCCCACGTCGAATTCGACGCCCCCGTAGAGGCCCCCCACCCGGCTGACCCATTCGCGCAGCAATCCCTCGGTTGCGTCTGACGTGTCGTAAGTTCGGATGTAAAGAACGATCGAGGATTTCGGATAATCGAGTGATTCGATGCAGGCGAGATATAGCGGCATCACCGCCTCGTTCTGGCTGGCCAGGATCGCGACGAGCACACGCGGTGATCTCCCGAGGCCCGGGCCCGGCCGGCCAGACGGCATCAATCGGTGCTGTTGGATAAAACCCTCGGTCACGCTCGCGCCCAACTTCGGTTCAGCCGGCAACCTGCCACTCGCGAAACGTGCATTCGCCAGGACCCGTCGAGTATCGGGCGCCGAGAGCTTTCCCGTACCCAAGAGTTTCAAGTTCGCCTGGAGGGCATCGAGATTGTGTCCCGCCCAGTAAGCGTTCAGCGAGAATTCGTCCAGCATGCCAGTTTCGTAGATCGAGGGCTGGACGAAGAGCGCATCGGACGACGGCATCGGGATCTCGAGCCCGCGCTTTGCCAGTCGATACCCTTCCTCATACCGCTTCGTTTGGCGGCAAAACCGGCTCGCGCCGTGCAAGGCCTCGGCCCGCGTCGGTAGCGCATCCGCGGCTTGCACGTAGGCGGCGATGACTTCCTGCTCGGCCCACCCGAGTTGCTCCTTCAATTGAGCGGCCTGATAAAGGCTGATGAATACCTCTTCCTGCCAGAATCCCAGCCCCGCTCGAGCCAGATAGTGTTCTAACGCCCTGACGCGGTCGCCGCAGTCCCGATAGCTCTGAGCGAGGTAAAAGCGATAACGCGCGCGTAAGAACGGAGCGGACTCACGATGCAACGCCATCTCGAGTACTTCCGCATCCCGCCGATAGGTCTGGGGGTCTTTGCGGCGCGCCCCGTCATGATTGCGGCGCATCTTGATACCGGGGAGCAGCGCCGGCGGGCGGGCGCCCTCACAAATCAGATACTCGTGCAGCACCCCTTCGTAGCGCCACTCGAGTGCGCTGCGCACCATTTGGATGCGCTGATAGAGGATGCTGGAGTCGCGGATCTCGAGCATGTAGGAATCAGCCTTCAGGGCGGGAAGGCTCGTATTCGCAGGAACATCGAGCGTGTCATCGGCGTCGATAATCAGCGTGTAGTCGGCCTTTCCGCGCGCCAACTGCAGCGCCTCCGAGCGGTTTTTGGCAAAATCCTGCCACGGCCGCTCGTGGAGCTCCCCCGGAACGTCCCGCAGGTGACCACGGATGATCTCCTGCGTGCCGTCGGTGGATCCTGTGTCCACGATCACCCAGTGGTCGATGATCGGCCGCACGCTATCGAGGCACCGGCGGATGACGGGCGACTCGTTCTTGACGATCATGTTGAGACAAAGCCTCTGGCTCGCGACCTTCATCCGGATTCCCCTATAAGCTGTCGCCTGATATGCTGCCGGATAGATCGATGAATCGGCGAAGCTTCATTTCCCTGTTCGGTTTCGGCATGACGCCGCCGCTGACCGTCGCGAGCCTGCCGACGCAGGTCGCTGACGACCTGCGGGCGCCCGCCGCTGAAGAAACGTTGCTCTCTGCCCCGGTGGAACTCGGCGGCGATTGGGGTGGATCGGCGCGGCCCGACGTCGCCGCCGTCATCAGACGTACACGCACCGCTTGTCTGGCGGGCCTTGAACTGCATTCCGATCGTCAACCCGAGATGCTGCGCGTGGACCACCGCCCGGGCCAGCCTCCATCGGTCTGGCTCCAAACCGCGGCCCCG
>CAZTTI010000150.1:0-4463 GCA_964615925.1 uncultured Solibacteraceae bacterium | reverse complement strand
GTCGACGCATTCGGCGCACCCCTTGCACTTGGTGGGATCGATGAAGATGCCGAACTTGCCGCCGCCGGTGCCCTTCTTCTCCGGAACCTTGAAGTACTTGTTCGTGATGGCCCACTGGGCCGCCATCGATTCGCGTTCTTTCTCGTCCGCGATCGTTCCGAGCTGGGACTCGAGGACGTCGGGTTCGACCGCCTTTCCGAGAATGGCCGTGTCGGGGCACTGCGTCACGCAATCCATGCATCCGACGCAGTTGTCGGAGTTGAGCTCCGGAATGTCGGGCGCGATGTAGCTGAAGTCCCGAAGGGCGCCCGTACCCGCCGGAATGATGCTGCGGGCCACCTGGTCGTCCGCTTCGAGACCCTTCTCGGCCGTTCCCGCGTTGTACGCGCCGACGATGCGCGAGTTGAAGTCCTCGAAATCGACGACGTTCAGCCGGATGTCCTCATGCAGTTTCGCGACTTCGGGATCCAATGCCTTCATGTTGGGTGATACTCCTTGCTTGTGGCTCGTGGCTAGAGGGCGACTCCGTCGGCCGCGGCCGTCGTTTCCATGATCGCACGCCCGACCTCGAGAACTTCGTGATAGCCGCGAGACACCGCTTTGAGGTTGTCCTGCACGACCTGCTCTCCGCGTTTGCCGAAATATTTCCGGAGCGCCTTCTCGACCCCTTCGAAGAGCCGGTCCTCGCCGATCCCGGATTCGGCCTGGAGCGGCGTGACGCGGAGGAACACGCCGAGCAGCACGATGCCCTGCATCCGTTGCTGAAGGTCGGCGAGGGAAGAGACGTCCTTGGCGATCTGCACGGTGTCGAGCGCGAAGAGGCGCGCGTTCTTTTCGAGCATGAACGCCCGGGCCCAGGACGGAATCGCGTTCCAGATCCTGGCCGGGTCGGTCTGGTGGCTCTGGACGAAGACCATCCCGTCGTCGGCAAGGCCCACCAGCGGGTTTTCCAGATTGAACGCGTTCACGTCGTTCAGGGGGATGAACTCGACGTTCTCGAGCTCGGAATGCACGCGGATATGTTCCTTGGCGATCGTCAGATAATACGTCGTCGGGAGCCCCTTCTTCTCCGATCCGTATTTCGGGTACGCCTGAACGTCCATTCCAAAGGCCTCGCCGACGATCGTGGCGATGACTTTGTTCGTCGTGACCGATCCGTAGCCACCAACCGAATGCCCGCGCATCGAGAACGATCCCGGCGAACGCACGTCCGGGTCTTCGGCGACGGGGAGCGCGGTCGAGTGCTTGATCCCGAGCGAGAAGTAGTGACGTGGGCTCTCGCCCAACATGTTGCGCATGACGGCGAGGAAGTCTCCCGCCCGGACGTCCCGGCTTCCCAATCCGGCCGAACCGCCGTAGAACCGGGGCATGGGCCCGATCTCCGGGTATCCGGGTGTGCCCGCCGCGGCGTCGGCGAAGGCCGCCTTTGTCTCCGTGAGAAACGGATTCGAGGCCATCATCGGGATATCGAGCCGCTCGAGCACGCTGATGGCCTTGACGTGGCGGAGGGCTTCGACGATCTCGATGGCGGGGAAGGGGCGGAAGCAGGTGATGTGGAGGAGCCCGACCTTCCACCCATACTCGTTGCGCATGTAGTCGACCGCCGCCTCGGCGGTTTCCATCATGCAGCCCGAACCGACGATGGCGTATTCGGCGTCTTCGAGCCGGTAGGGATGCAGGACATCGTACCGGCGTCCCGTCGACCGGTGGAACTCGTCCATGACGGACTTGAGCGTGGGCAGGACCCGGTCGTAGTAGGTCCGCTGGGCGATCTTGCCCTTCATGTAGCTGTCCTGGTTCTGCACCACGCCCGACATCAGCGGGACGCGGGGATCCATCAGGTTGCGAACCTTGTTGACCGGGTCGCCGACGAACTGCTTCATGAACTCCGGTTCGGGGAGCCGGACGTTTTCGATCGTGTGCGTGGTGAGGAATCCGTCCTGGACGTTGAGGAAAGGCGTTTCGGTGTCTTCGGCCGTCCGCCGGGCGATCAGGGCCAGATCTCCGGCTTCCTGGGCGTTGCGGCCGAACAGGATGCCCCATCCGCAGTCGGCGACAGCGTAGACGTCGTCGTGTCCGGCGTGCACGTTCAGCGAATGCGACGTGATCGCGCGCGCGCCGATGTGGAAGACGATGGGGAGGCGTTTGCCGGCGATGGTGTACAGGACCTCTTTCATCAGGACCAGACCCTGGCCCGACGTGAAGTTCGTCACGCGGCCCCCCGCGACGGCAAATCCCTCACACGTCGTCGCCGCGCTGTGTTCGGATTCGGGTTCGATGAAGGCCAGCGTCTTGCCCCAGAGGTTGGTCTTTCCGTTCGACACGGCGATCTGGTAGCCGCTGCCCATCGTCGTGGAGGACGTAATCGGATAAGCGCACGCGCCTTCAGTAATTTGAGTCTCGACCCAGACGACCATCCCGGCCCCGTCCGCCGTGGTCGGAATGCCGGGAAAGGGCGCCTTCCCCTCTTCTGACGTTTCGCCCGCTTCAGCGCCGGGGACTCTGCCCAGGGTCGTGCTCATTGGAAAAACCCTCCCTCGAACGATGGTTCTACGGTACCGGAAGAAACCCTAAGCTTATCAGATCGGACAGGTAGGTGTCATCAGGCGCCCGGCCGCCCGCGGGCACGATCAGGAGCCGGTTTCGACGCCGTCAAAGGGTTGATTCGAAGCGACATGTTTGTAGCCTGTAAAGCCGCGCTCCTTCGGCCGCCGCCGCGCGGCGGCAAGTTGCGATCCCGATCGGTTGGGGTATGCTCTATGGATCACTTTCACGAACGTCCACGCCGTCGCGGAAAAGGGGGCCGATTGAAGTTTCCACGCGGCCTCGGACGTCAGGATTCAGTCGATTTCAGAGGAGAACGAGATAGATGAAATACACGATCGCCGCTGTCAGCGTCTTCGGCCTGGTGCTGGCCGTGGGAGGCACGGCTTCCGCGCAGGGGCCTGCGGACAACTTCAGTTTTTTTATCACGAGTGAAAACCCGGGGACGGGCGCGAACTTCGGCGGTCTTGCCGGAGCCGATGCACACTGCCAGCAACTGGCGGCCGCGGCGGGCGCCGGAGCGAAGACCTGGCGCGCGTACCTGTCGACGTCCGGCGCCGGATCGGTGAACGCGCGCGACCGGATCGGCTCGGGACCCTGGTACAACGTCAACGGCGTCCAGATCGCCGCGAGCGTCGCCGACCTTCACAGCGACAACAACAACCTGAACAAGGAGACGGCCCTCAGCGAGCAGGGCGGCGTCATCAACGGCGTCGGAGACCAGCCGAATCGTCACGACGTCCTGACCGGTTCGAACGCCGACGGGACGGCGTCGGACATGACGTGCAACAACTATTCCGATGAAACCGACGGCAGCGCCGCTTCGGTGGGCCATTTCGACCGCGTCGGCGGCGGGGCCGCGGCGACGTCGTGGAACGCGTCGCACAACTCGCGGGGATGCAGCCTGGAGAACCTCCGCGCGAGCGGCGGCGAAGGCTACCTGTACTGTTTCGCGATCGATTGATCGGCGGGTTCGAGCATCGAAGGGCCGGGCGCGTGCCCGGCCCTTTCTATTTGGCCCTTTCTATTTGGATGACGCCTACTTCCTGGGTGCGACGCCTGTGGCCGGCACAGGGACGACTTCCAACCCGTCGATGCCCGTGAAATCGTCCGGATTGCACGTGTAGACGGGAAGGCCGTGTGCCAATGCCGTGGCGGCGATCATCGCATCATAGGTGCGAGCCTTGACCTTTCGTCCCCCCTCGCGAAGCGAGGCGGCGACTCTTCCGAACGCGCGCGCGGCACCGGCATCGAACGGAATCGGAACGAAGTCGGCTTCGGCTTGCTGGAGGTGTGCCTGCCGCGCGGCGCGTTCCTTCTCAGTAGTCGCGACGAGCGGACCTACGGACAGTTCTGCCAAGGTGACGGATGTGATAAACGGGTTGTCCGGCAGGTCCGATGCTTCGAGTTCGGAGAGGCGGATCACGGCGCTCGTGTCGAGGACTCCGCGCTCGTACCGTCCGGCCATCAGAGGGTGGAGTTCAGCGTGCGATCGATGTCCGCCCGCAGTCGCTCGCTATCGACGTGGGGAAGTCGACGCCACCGCTCGATGAGTGTTCCGGCGTTGAGCGGACTGGGTGGGAGAGGACGGAGTTCCGCTATCGCACGGCCGTCTCGCGTGACGATCAACGCCTCACCCTTCACCACGCGGTCGAGGACGTCTCCGCCTTTGTTTCGCAGCTCCCGGATCGTGACCTCGGACATGAAGCGATTGTATCACGGGTGAGACGCCCGCGAGCCGTCACCCGAACAACACCCAGCAGATCCCCGCCCCGACTACCGTCATCGACATCCCCCACACGAAAAGCTGATTGAAGAGCTTCCGGCTGTCGACCCCCGACGCGACACCGGCCACGCACAGCGCACCGATCGTCGAGAGCGGCGAGACGTCTACCAGGTGGCCGCCGATGTTCATCGTC
>CAZTTI010000149.1:0-5523 GCA_964615925.1 uncultured Solibacteraceae bacterium | reverse complement strand
GTCGCCGACTTCCATCGCAATCTGCTCAAGGGCGGGATATTCATGTATCCGGGCCCGAAAGCCAAGCTGCGCCTTCTTTACGAAGCGGCCCCTCTGGCGATGGTTGCGGAACGGGCCGGCGGGATGGCCACGACGGGGGCGCAGGCGATTCTCGACGTCCAGCCCGACACGCTCCATATGCGCGTCCCACTCGTCATCGGCAGCCGTCTCGATGTGGAGGAGTACCTGCAGTTCGTTGGCACGGCCAGCGTCCCCGCGGGCTGAAGGTCGTCAGTCGCTCACGGAAACCACCGCAGTGACCGCCTCGGCCGTGGTCAGCCCTTCGGTCAGCAGGTACGACGCGTAGGATTGGAGCGTCATCATGCCGTTCTTGATCGCGCAGTCGCGGACTTCCGCGGTGTTGGCGCCGTTCGCGACGAGGCGGCGCAGTTCTTCGTTCATGTCTAGAACTTCGTACACGCCGACGCGGCCCTTGTATCCCATCCCACCGCATTCATCGCACCCCTTGCCGCGGTAAAACGTGGGAAGGTTCTTCTCGTCGTCGAAGCCGAAGAAAGCGGCCACCGCCGGTTCGGGCGTGTAGCTTTCCTTGCAACCCGTGCAGATCCGGCGGGCCAGGCGCTGCGCCACGACACCGATCGTGGAACTGGCCATGAGGAAAGGCTCGACCTCCATTTCTTCCAGGCGGGTGAAGGCTCCGGACGCGTCGTTGGTGTGCAGGGTCGTGAATACGAGGTGGCCGGTCAGGGCGGCCTCGACGGCGATCTTGGCCGTTTCCCGGTCGCGCGTCTCACCGATGAGAATGACATCCGGGTCCTGACGGAGGAAGGCGCGAAGGATGCGGGCGAAGTCCAATCCGATGTCTTTGTGCGTCTGGATCTGATTCACGCCTGCCAGGTCGTATTCGATGGGGTCCTCCGCCGTCGATATATTGGTTCCGGGATCGTTGATCTCCCCGAGCGCGCTGTACAGGCTCGTCGTCTTTCCCGACCCCGTGGGCCCCGTGACGTAGATGATGCCGTAAGGTTCCTTGATCATGTTTCGAACCTTGTTCATCACTTCCGGGTGATTGATGATCCGGTCCAGCGGCATCAGAGACGCGCTCTTGTCGAGCACGCGCATGACGATCTTCTCGCCAAACTTGGCCGGAACCGTCGAGACACGGAAATCGATCGCGCGATCATCGATCTTGATCGAGATGCGCCCGTCCTGGGGAAGGCGCCGTTCCGAGATATCCAGCCTCGACAGGATCTTGAAGCGGGACGCCAGAGGCAACATGATCTTCTTCGAAAGCACGGACTCCACCTGTAGAACGCCGTCAATGCGCAATCGAAGACGTACGGAGTGCTCCTGCGGTTCAATGTGGATGTCGCTAGCGCCTTTCTGAATTGCCAGCGCGAGAATGTTGTTCGCGAGGCGCACGATGGGGGCATCCGCTGACGCCGTCTGGAGCTCGGGTTCGTTGGGCTTCTCTTCCTCTTCCTCCTGGAAATCAATTCCACTCAGGATCTCGGCCTCGAGTTCCTCGAGGCTCTGGGTGGTCGAGGAGAGCCAGGTGGCCTTGTCCTTCTTCCTTTGTTGCTTCTTGCGCTCTTCTTCGCGCCGTGCTCTTTCGCGGTCCTTCGCGCTTCGTTCCTTTCCCTTGGCTGGCTCGATGTTCATGAGCTTCGGGTATTCCGAAGACATGAACTTGTTGAATTCTTCCTCCGTGCAGACTCGGGGTTCGATGATCACGCCCTGGACGTAGCGCCGGACGTCGTCGAAGGCGACGAGGTTCGAAGGGTTCACCATCGCGATCGTGAGGGAGTTGTTGTGATAAGCGATGGGAACGATCTTGTGCTGCGCCAGGATGTTGTGAGGGATCAGGCCGACGATTCTGGGATCGAAGTTGATGTTCTTGGTCAGGCTGACGAATTCGACCCCGACCTGCTTGTTGGCTTCCTCGAGGCGCTCCGCGAGGATCCGCGCCAGGCCGAGGGAGATTTCCGGATATTGCGTGAGGAGATTACGGAAATCCGCGCGGGTCAGGCTGTAGACCGTCGTGGGCTCGACCGTGCCGACGCTCGCGGAACGGGGCTTCCCCGTCAGTAGCGACATCTCGCCCACGGCCGCTCCCGGACCGAGCTGCGCGACGAGAAAATCAATTCCGGTGGACGGGTCTTTCTTGCGGACCTCGACGACGCCTTCCTTGATGACGTACATCGAGACACCCGGCGCTCCCTCCCTCATGATCGTTTCGGAAGGGGGGAACTCGGTGGTCTTCAGGCACGACCCGAGTTTGGCCAGGCTATCGTCCGGAAGATCAGAGAACAGGTTGACGTTCTTCAGGAATCCGACCAGCTGTTCCTGTCCTTCATCTGATAGCGTTGACGACGGCATTTCTCCCCGATTTGTTGGACTTCACTCTCGACCGCGATCAGTCTATGGCTGGGTCTTTTTCCAAGTCAACGTGCGATATCCATGAGACTCTCTGAGACACACCCGAGAGCGACGGTCTCAAGCTGCCAGGTCCCCGGGCGCGCCGTTTACTTGCGGGCGTGCCGCCTCAAAGACTACGCGCGGGCCGCGTGATGCCAAAGGTCTCAATCGTCCTCCCCGTCCACAACGCCCGGGAAACGCTCCGGGAGTGCCTCGGATCCATCCGAAGCCAGACACTCGGCCGCTTCGAGGTGGTGGTGATCGATGACGGCTCCACCGACGGCTCGCCGGATGTTGTCTCCGATTGCTTCGGCGGTGACGGTCGATTGCGCCTGATGCGCTCGGATCGCGTGGGACTGGTCGCCGCGCTCAATCTCGGAGTCCGGTCATCGCGATCCGAATTCATTGCCCGGATGGATGCCGACGACCGCATGCATCCCGAGCGGCTCCGATTGCAGCTCGAATACCTCGAACGACGACCGGACACGGTCCTCGTCGGGTCCACGGTCCGGCTATTCGGGCGAGGGATTCGTACGGGATACCGGGAGTACGTCGCCTGGCAGAACTCCGTCGTCTCGCCCGCCGAGATCGCATCAGAGATCTACGTGGAGTCCCCGCTTGCGCATCCGTCCGTCATGATGCGGCGCCGGGTTATCGAGAAGGTGGGAGGGTATCGCCACGGCCCGTTCCCGGAGGACTACGAATTGTGGCTCCGAATGCACAGTCTGGGCCTGGGAATGGCGAAGCTCGAGCGCACTCTCCTGGAGTGGAGGGACCGTCCGGATCGGACTTCGCGGACGGACACACGCTACAGCCGCAATGCGTTCGATCGACTTCGTGCGCGATACCTCGCCGCGGACCCACGCATCGATGATTCCCGCCCCCTGGTCATCTGGGGCGCAGGGCGCCGCACGCGGCAGCGGGCACGGCATTTCATCGATCGCGGGCGGAGGCTCTCTGCATGGATCGACATCGACCCGCGAAAGGTTGGACGCCCGGTATGGGATGTTCCGGTCGAGCCGCCCGAGTGGTTGCGGGAAACAGCCACGCGGCCTTTCGTGCTGATCTACATTGCGCGCCACGGAGCGCGTGAGGAAGTTTCCGACTTCCTCGAGCAATCCGGATACCGGAAGGGAGACGATTTTCTGGCGGTGGGTTAGCCCTTCTTGAGGTCCTGCTTCCAACCGAGGATGCGGGCGGTGTTCCCGGCCTTTTCGGCTTCTTCGATCATCCCCTTCGAGTGGTAACACATCGAGATGCGCGTGTGCGCCAGGATATCCTCGGAGTCGATTTCTACCAGACGTTTCGCGCTCGCGATCGCCCCGTCCATATCCCCCTTGTCGAACTGGGCGCGCGCCAGGCCGTGCAGAGCATCCTGGTAGTCCGGGTCGATCGTCAGCGCACGATTGTAGAACGCGATCGCTTCGTCCAGCTTTCCGTCCCCGAACGCGTCGACCGCTTCCACGAACAACGATTCTTTGGCTTCTTCGTCGGACACGATTCCTCCGATGTGACCGTATTCTACGGGACTTGGTCCGAGCCCGCCAGGGGACGGAGTGTTCACTCGTAGCGTAGCGCCTCGATGGGGTCGAGCAGGGAGGCCTTGTACGCGGGATACAGGCCGAAGATCAGGCCGGTTCCAACGGAAACGCTGAATCCCGTGATTACCCAAAAAGCGGAGACCTGAGCCGGGAGGAACGGGATCAAAGCCCGAATGGCGGCGGTGATCGCGCTTCCGGCGAGGATCCCGAGCACGCCGCCAACCGCCGTCAGCGCCATGGCTTCCAGCAGGAACTGGAACATGATCTTCTGCCGTGTCGCTCCAATCGCTTTGCGGATTCCGATCTCCCGGGTCCTCTCGGTCACCGAGACCAGCATGATGTTCATCACGCCGACTCCGCCTACCAGCAAGGCCACCGAGGAAATCGAGAGCATCAGCGCGAAAATGCCTCCGGAAATTTGATTCCACAGGTCCGTAAGCGAATCCTGCGTGAATACGGCGAAGTTATTGGCCTCGTCGTACCGGACGCCGCGGCGCCTCCTCATCAGGCCTTCGACCTGGTCGGTCGTCTGATTCATGCCCCCGGGATTGTCCGAGGTCAGGACGGGACGAAGAACGATATCGACGTTCTCGACGCCGGGATAAAGCGTTTCGAACGTGCTGATGGGCAGTTCGACGATGTTGTCTTCAGGGTTGTTTCCGGCGGTGAATCCCGTCGGACGCTTCTCCAGCACGCCGACGACGGTGAAGACCTTTCCGGCGAGTTCGACCTCACGTCCGAGGGCGCTGTCTACGTTCGGGAACAGGGTGTCCGCCGTGTCGTAACCCATGACCAGGACGTTCGAGCGGTGCCGGGCGTCGGTTTCGTTGATCCATCGCCCCCCGCGGAGATCCAGGTTGAAGACGTCTTCGTAGTCCGCCGTCACGCCCTCGACGATCGTTCCCGCCACAGTCCGGTTCCGGTATCGTAGGGCGTACGAGCCGATGCCGCCCCCTGCGCTGGTTCGCATGCGCGGCGCCACGCTTCGGACGCTGGGCAAAGCGGCGATTGCCTCGGCGTCTTCGACAGTGAGAAACTCGCGCGTGCGTTCGTCCTGACTCAACTGGCCCGTCGTCGGCCCGATCCGCGTCACAAAGATGAGGTCCGACCCCATTCCCTGAATCTCGGAATTGATGCTCGCGTTGAGTCCGCTGATCACCGAGGACATTCCGATCACCGCGGTCACGCCGATCACGACCCCGATGACGGTCAACAGGGACTGAACCTTGTTGGTCCGGATCGACTCCATGGCCATTTGGACGATCTCGTTCATCGTGTCTCACTCGCTTCTGAGGGCCGCAATCGGATCCAGTGCCGCGGCCTTCCTGGCGGGCCAGATTCCGAAGAAAAGGCCGACAACGGTGGAAACCGTGAGGCCGAGGGCGACCGACCAGACCTGGATGACGGCGGGGAAACCCGTCGCGCTCGAAACCGCGGTCGAGATCAGCGCGGCCAGACCGACGCCGATCACCCCTCCGATCCCGGTCAGCGTGGCTGATTCGATCAACACCTGCATCAGAATGTCCACCTTTCGTGCGCCGATGGCCTTGCGGACTCCGATCTC
>CAZTTI010000148.1:0-9804 GCA_964615925.1 uncultured Solibacteraceae bacterium | reverse complement strand
GCGATCGGTTCGGAGAGGACGAGCGTGATCTTGTCCACTCCTTCCCGAGCGGCCACACCGAGAACGGTGCCCAGGGCGACGCCCGGATTCCGGGCGGCGCTCACCTGGGCGGAACAGGCCCGAACCATGACCGCGGCCCGTCCAAGAAACGCCGCGACATCGATCCCCAGAAGAGCGGCCGGAATCATCCCATAGTCGGAAAGGGCGGAGAAACGCCCACCGATCTCGGGGACCCCCAGGAAAACGTGGCGGAAGTTTCGCCGCCGTCCGAGAGTCTCGAGACTCGATCCGGGGTCGGTGATGGCGATGACGTGACTGGGAACCGCTTCCGGCCCAACGCGCTTCTCGAGCCGGTCGAGCAGGTATTCGAAAAGCAAGGTCGACTCGAGCGTCGTTCCGGACTTGCTCGACACGACCACCAGGGTCTCATCGAGCCGGACGGACTCCTCGATGGACCGAATCCGCCCCGGATGGGTGGAGTCGAGAACGAGGAGCCGCGGATGCCCTTCGGCCGACCCGAACGTTCTCGCGAGCACCTCGGGACAGAGGCTCGATCCGCCCATTCCAACGAGCACGACGTCGCGAAAACCGGCCTGCCGGACACTGTCGGCAACGTTCTGAAATCGATCCGGCTCGAGGAGTTGGCGCTCGACGATCGCAAGCCACCCCAGCCAGGATGCTTCATCGGCTCCGGTCCACAACGAGGGGTCGGCTTCCCAGAGGCGCCGGACGGTATTCTCCAACTCCCATTGTTCGAAGATAGGTTCGACACGACGATTCAGGCGAAAAGGGATGCTGAAGGTGGCGGCGTTCGGATCCATGGGCGGCCTTCAACCTCCAGGCACGAACAGCACTGCGAACCAGGAAGGAACCGGCGGTGAGAGATCGTCGAAACAGGCAAGATTTCCGGGGAGCACACGCTCCCCGGAAACCATCAGTTCTGAATGGGCTGCTGCGCGTGAGCCCGCTTGTGCTCGAGCAACAGGTGAAGACGCCGGCGATGCGATGGATTGGCATCTTCGAAATCGGCGCCGCACACGTTGCAGCGATACCAATGAATACGGAATCCGGTCGCGTCGCTTTCCGCGAGCGATCCGTCTTCGAGGTCGGGCAATGGGGTTCTCTTATGAGTGCTCATCTTAACAATCTGCGGTCGTCCTTCCACTTCCCTCCCGAGAACGAAGAAAGACCAAGCTCCTTGCCGACCGTAAATTTTTCTGGATGAGCGGAAGGTCCACCCGTCAGAAACACGTTGAGAACGACGGCCGACCCCCCATAGTAGCCAATTCGGTAGCGTTTTCCCAATAGAATCGTGCCGCAACACGCCGAAAACCGGGCCCGTACGAGGAACGGCGCGGGAGCCGGGCCGCTCGCCACTCCACATTTAACTTTGTTTCCAACGAGTTCGGTGCGCGGACCCCGGGCCAGCGCTCGCACATCGTCAGAGCGAGGGCTGACGGCGGGGCGGAGGGCTCCCTTTCGTTGAAAGCAACGTGTCGAGGACCAGCCATGCCGTGAACAAACTGATAATCGGGTGCTGTTGAAGAAGTTCCATCAAACCCACATCGATACACCTCTTCGGGTCATCCGAACGCGACGCGACGGCTCCTTCCGTCGGAAAAGGTTCCTGGTGATACGGTTCCGTCGCTCTCGGGCGATCGGACCGCCGTCGGGCGAACGGAGCACGACGGACGCCAACAAACGAATCCGAACCATTATCTAATATCGTCAATCACTTGCGATGATCGATGGATCGCCGGAGCGTGGCCCCGTCCAACAAGTTCGTGGACCTGGGATCGAAGTCGTGGATCGAGCCACCGGCCGGCCGGGACCCGTGTGTGGTATCATCCCGTCCATCGGCGTCACACTCCTGGAGCGGGACGATTTCCGAGGCCTGGGCGTCTTTACCCACCGCGTTGGGCCCCCGCTCGAACGACTCCGTTTATACACATCGAGATCGCGCGGCGGATGCTCTTTTCTGGGCTCTCGAAGCCTCGAAGCGCCTTGCCCATCCGCCGCAATCGAAATCACGACTCGGGAGGGATCCATGAAAAACATGACCGAGCCGATCAAATATCGAGCATTTACACAGAAGAACATTGAATCGCTGCCCCAATTTCAATCACTCAGCGCCGAGCAGCGTACTGCGATCCAGACCGTTTCCCGTGTGCTGCCGTTCCGGGTGAATCGCTATGTGACCGATGAGTTGATCGACTGGTCCGACATCCCGCGCGACCCCATGTTTCAACTGACGTTTCCTCAGGAGGGAATGCTCGAAGAGGAAGATTTTCAAGTGGTTCGCCGCCTGGTCCGCGATGGCGCGCCCGAAGGCGTCATCGATTCGGTCGTGGATCGGATCCGCAGACGGATGAACCCGCACCCGGCGGGCCAGATGGATTTGAACGTTCCCACGGTTCAGGGCGAACCGCAGAAGGGAATGCAGCACAAGTATCGCGAAACGGTCCTGTTCTTCCCCAGCCAGGGGCAAACATGCCATGCCTACTGCACCTACTGCTTCCGCTGGGCACAGTTTGTCGGTTTGGACGATTTGAAATTCGCCAACAACGAAGCCCGGGTGCTGGTTCGCTACGTCCGGACCCATCCCGAGGTTCGCGACGTCCTGATCACGGGCGGCGACCCCCTCATCATGCGGACGCGCGTACTCGAAAGCTACGTGCGCCCCTTGCTCGAAATCGATTCTCTCCACAGCATCCGGATCGGCACGAAGGCCCTGGCGTGGTGGCCTTATCGTTTCCTGACCGACGAGGACGCCGAAGACCTGCTGCGCCTGTTCGAGGACGTCGTCAATGCCGGGAAGCACCTGGCCCTCATGGCGCATTACAGTCATCCGCGCGAACTCGAGCCGCGTGTTTCCGACCTCGCCATCCGGCGCATACGCGACACGGGTGCAACCATCCGCTCCCAGGGGCCGTTGATCCGCCGGGTCAACGACCTTCCCGACACCTGGGCCACGATGTGGCAAAGACAGGTCGACCGGGGCATCATCCCCTACTACATGTTCGTCGAAAGAGACACGGGCCCTCGCCGTTACTTCGACGTCCCCCTCCACCAGGCCCACGCCATCTTCACGCGGGCCATCCGGCAGGTTTCCGGCCTGGGCCGGACCGTCCGGGGGCCATCCATGTCGTGCACCCCGGGCAAGGTGCTCGTGGACGGGATCGCGGAAATCGACGGGAAGAAATACTTCGTGCTGAAGTTCCTCCAGGGACGGGATCCGGAGTGGACCAACCGCATGTTCTTTGCGCACTACGATGAAGACGCGGCCTGGATCGACCAGCTTCAACCTGCGTTCAGCGATCGTTTCTTCTTCGAAGACCACCAGCCGAAGGTCAACCGATGGCGGCACTTCGCCGTCGTCGAGGGAATGAGGGCCGAAGCTCAGGCGGGATCCTGACCGCTGTCGACGGCCCAGGGAGCCTGGTCCCCGGTCCGGCTGGAATTCCGATTGCATGATGAGGCCCCAGATGCTCGCCCCAGACGACGTTTCGGGCGAGAAGCGGGGCCTATGCGTCAAGAAGCAGACACCGGCCGTCAGGCCGAAGACCCGAACAGACCCGTTCCGTCCGATTCGGACTTCGATCCGGTCGGCCTGCTCGATCGCCTTCCCGGCATGGCCTTCCGGTGTTCATGGGATGGGGAGTGGACCATGGTGTTCGTGAGCCAGGGGGCGCTGGACCTCACCGGATACGATGCGGCCGAGTTACTCGCGAGGAAAATTCGCTGGAGTCAACTCATTCACGACGAAGATCTTGTGGACGTCGTGAAAGGGTATCGCCGGGCGGCCCGCGACGGACGGACATTCCGCATTCGGTACCGCATCCGAACTTCCGGCAGCCGCGTACGTTGGGTGCGGGAAACCGGCACGCCCGTGTCCGGAGGCTTCCCGCTTGAATTCGAGGGTTACATCGTCGCGGAGGAAACCGCTCCAACCGCCGATACGGCCATCGAGGCTTCGGGTGACGCCCCTCGAGCGCTCAACCAGGCCTTCGACATCTTCGTCGCCGTCGATGCCAACGGCGCGGTGACGGCATGGAACCGGCAGGCGGAGCGCAAATCGGGATGGCCGCGTTCGGAAGCCCTTGGCCAGGACCTGGTCGAGCTCGCCGTCGAGCCGGAGTACCGGGATGCCGTGCGGGCCCGCCTGCGGGAAATCGCCGAAAACCACGTGGCCGAGGAATTCTCCCGGCATTGGAACCTCCGGGCCCTACGGCGGGACGGAACGAGCTTCCCCGTCGAGGTCAACATGTGGGCGAGCGATGAAGACGACCGGCTGCAGGTGAATGCGTTCGTCCGCGATCTCACGCCGCTGGCCGAACTCAAGGGAAAGGTCGCCGACCTGGAAGACCGGCTCGAACGGCTCAGCCGGATCGACGAGCTGACGGGACTGGCGAGCCGGTCGGTGCTCGACACCGAACTCGCGCGCTCGGTCGCGTTCGCGCACCGGTGGCGGCAGCCACTGTCGATCGTCGTCGTCTCGCCGCGGCCGCGCTCCGCCGCGAATCCGGAATCCGGAGCGGGCCTGATCCACGAGGCCCTCGTCACGATCTCCGACATCGTACGATCCTCGTGCCGGACCGAAGATGTCGCCGCGCGATTCGACGACAATGCGATCCTGCTCCTCTTTCAGACCACGGGGAACGGCGCGGGAATCGTCGCCGACCGCCTCTGGCGAAAGATCGGGGCGTCGGAGTCGGCGGACCGGGTGAATCTGTACGTCGGCATGGCGACGCTCCACCGCGGCGAGGACGCCGCGACCCTGGTCGAACGCGCTTTCGCCGACCTCCGGCCCGACGAGCCCCGGACACGACAAATCCCGCAGGACGACGAGTCCGATCCAACAAATTGATGGATCTATCCAGCGATTTCCACCTTCCGGGCTGCCGCCAACGAAGTATAACTAATTGAAATTTAGACCCTTGATGACCAGGAACAAGGTTGGCGATCCGGATGCATCGTCCGTCGCGAACCGGGCGGCTTCGCCCGCGTTCGGACTCTAGTCGGCCGAAAGGCAAGTCCGGCCAGGGACGGTCACGCGTCGGCGTCGAAGGTCCAAGGAGTGTCTGCGGGGGCAGGAGCCCGGGACCGGGAAGGAACCCGGCCAGCAGCAACCTGGACGGCGGCCGCGATGGACTCTAGAGACCGGGACCCGCCGGACAGGATGCCGGCGGGTCCCATTCACTTCCGGTCCACTCCCTCTCCAGCCTGGATTTTCCTTGAACCGTTCCAGGAAAACGGTGTCCCTTCTAAGAAAAGGAGCCCCACCGCCGTTGTCACGCTTGAGAACCGCATCCCTTAAGGAAAGGGGGGACGACGTGATACAGAGAGACACGATCGAGGCGGACTTCGTCACGCTGGCGATTGAGCAGTACCAATCACCGCTGATCCGGTACGCAGCATCGATCCTGGGTGACGTCGAACGGGCTCGGGAAGTCGTTCAGGACACGTTCCTCAAGCTCTGCAAGGAGAAACCCTCCAAAGTCCGCGAACATCTCGCCGCCTGGCTCTTCACGGTCTGCCGCAACCGCGCGTTCGACGTTCGCAAGCAGGATCGACGCACCGATCCTCTGACGGACATCGACCTCGAGACCCGCCCGGCGCCGGGGCCGCGACCTCTCGCGGTTCTCGAACGTGAAGAAGAGCTTCGCGAGGCCTTTCGCCTCGTCGAAGCCCTGCCGGACAAGGAACGCGAGGTGGTCCTGCTGAAGTTCCAGTGCGATCTCAGCTACAAGGAGATCAGCACGATCACGGGCCACTCGGTCTCGAACGTCGGGTTTCTGATTCATACGGGCTTGAAGCGCGTCCGCACAACGATCCATGCTTCCCGTCCCCAGGAAGCTCCCGCCCTCGTCAGGAGGCTCCAATGACTGAACACCGCCAAGGCTTCAACAACCTGAACGATCCACGCGACGACTATCGCTGGACGGCATACGTCCTCGGCGAGATGGACGCCGCGGCACGCTCCGCTTTCGAGAAAGAAATCGAGGAGATCCCGGAGAAGGACGTGATCCTCGAAGAAATCCGCGAGACCATCGGCCTGGTCGGCGAGGCCGTGCCGTCGGACCTGCTCGCGCTGACATCGGCACAACGGGCCCGCATTGGAAGCGCGGTTCCTGCGTCTCCGCAACGCACCATGGGTTTCTGGGCATGGTCAGCGGCCGCAGGCGTTGCGGCAGTCGCCCTTGCGGGATTCATCGCCATCACGACGCCGGGCCTCGTCACCGAGGAAAGTCCCGCAGATGCGGCCGAAGTCCGGTCCACCGATGGGGGCGAACCGGCAAGCGCGAGGGCCGAGACGGACGCGCCGGAATCGTCCGCGAGCGTTGCGCGCGGCGAAAGGCGTGAAGCAATGGACGATACGGATGCGAACACGGCAATCCCTGTCGCTGCTCCCGAGGAACGGCAGTCGATCGCGCTTTCCGGAAGCGTCATGGACCGCACCGGTGGTGTGCTCCCCGGCGCCGACGTCACGCTCGTGGAGAAGAGCACGCAGAACGAAGCGACGACGATTACGGACAACGCCGGGTCGTTCCGGTTCAACGACGTTCCCGAAGGCGAGGTCCCCGGACTCGAGACGGCTGTTCTGGACAACGTCGAGATCCAGGACGACGCCCGGCTCGACGTGGAACTGGATGTTGCTCCAACAGCGGCTTCCGTGGATGTGGCCGTCGCTGCGGACGAGTTGCTGCGGCAATCTTCCTCGAGTGTTGCGGAAGGCGCCGGCGTGGTCGGAGGCCAGGTCAGTGGAATCGCACGGAGCTTCGTTCAGGCCAATGGAGCAGCGCGGGCGGTTGCAGCGCCGCCTCCGCCCCCTCCGCCACCGGCACCTCCGGCACCGCCCACCGTCGGAGAAGGGTTCCGCCGGAGTCCGGATCAGCGGGCCGCGCAATTCAACACTGAAGAGTACGGCCGGATCAACGACAACCCGTTCCAGATGGTGGCCGACGAGCCGTTGGCCACGTTCTCGGCCGATGTCGACACGGCATCGTACGCCAATGTCCGGCGGTTCCTGACCCAGCGGACGATGCCACCTCCCGATGCCGTCCGCATCGAGGAGATGGTCAACTACTTTACTTACAACTACGAGGTCCCGAACGGCGGCGCGCCGGTCCGGGTGAACGCCGAGGTGGCGGCGGCGCCGTGGAACACGGATCATCGCCTCGTCCGCATCGGCATCCAGGGCGAGCGGATCGACTGGGAGGAACGGGCGCCGACGAACCTCGTCTTCCTGATCGACGTTTCCGGGTCGATGAACTCGCCCGACAAACTGCCCCTGCTCCGCGAAGGCATGAAGCTCCTCGTCGAGCAACTGGGCGAAAACGACCGCGTGGCCATCGTCGTCTACGCCGGGAACTCGGGCCTGGTCCTGCCACCGACCCTGGGCGATCGGCGGCAGCAGATCATCCGGGCGCTCGACCGGCTCCAGGCCGGAGGATCGACCAACGGCGGTGCCGGGATCCAGCTCGCTTACGACACCGCCGTCGCCAACTTCATCGAAGGCGGCGTGAACCGCGTCATCCTCGCCACCGACGGCGACTTCAACGTCGGAGTGACCAACAACGGCGACCTGACCCGTTTGATCGAAGAAAAGGCCGAGTCGGGCGTGTTTCTGAGCGTGCTCGGCTTCGGAACGGGCAACCTGAACGACGCCGGCATGGAAGCGCTCGCCAACCGCGGCAACGGCAACTACGGCTACCTCGACTCGATCCGCGAAGCGCGCAAGGTGCTCGTCGAACAGATGGGCGGGACGTTGATCACGATCGCCAAGGACGTCAAGTTCCAGGTCGAGTTCAATCCCGCCGAGGTCTCGGCCTATCGGCTGATCGGTTACGAAAACCGGGTGCTCGAGAACCAGGACTTCAACGACGACGCGATCGACGCTGGCGAGATCGGGGCCGGGCACACGGTGACGGCGCTTTTCGAAGTCGTCCCGGCCGGGGTCGAACTGGACGTGCCCGGAGTGGACGATCTTCGGTACCAGACCGCGCCGGCCACGACGGACATTGCGCGCTCGAGCGGCGAACTGCTGACCGTCAAGGTCCGGTACAAGGAGCCGGACGAGGACACGAGCCTTCTGATCGACACTCCCGTGCAGGACGCGGGACGGTCGTTCGACGAAGCGACCGGGGACTTCCGGTTTGCGTCCTCGGTGGCCGCGTTCGGTATGCTCCTCCGGAACTCGCCGTACAGCGGCGATGCCACGTTCGACATGGTGCTCGACATCGCCGATGACAGCCGCGGGGCCGATCCGGAGGGTTACCGCGACGAGTTTGTGGATCTGGTCCGCCGGGCGCGGGCGATCCGCGATCTCGGCGGCCGCTGACGTTCCACTTGGGGGGCGCGAGCGCGTCCCCCTTTACCCCCTCCCTCCCCCTTGTTCACTCCCCGGAACATGCTGATAAAATAGGCGAAGCTATTTCCGGAGGAGCCTCCATGCGTCCACTGAACATCGCTCTTGCCGCGGTGTGCCTGATCCTCGTTTTCCTGACCGGACCGGCCCGCGCCGGACAGACCGGCCCCGCGACGTGGCAGAACGACTTGACCCCGATCGCCGACGGGGACTGGAACCGGGACTTCTCGCGGCACTTGCTCGAGCGGGCGGGATTCGGCGGAACGCCGGAGGAGATCGACCGGGTGGCGCGGATGACGCCGGGCGAAGCGGTTTCTTCGCTCGTGGATTTCAGCGCGGTCGACAACCGCCATCTCCCGCCGTTCGACCATTCCGGGATACACGATCCCGGCCTCGAGCCCTTCCCGCCCAGCCGTCCGGCGACCACCGATCTGGCCGAGGAGACGGGCGAAGCCCTCGGCATCCAGGTCAAGCCGGATGGCAACCGCCCGCTTCAGCCGATCGTCAACAAGTTCTTCTATTGGCTTCGTGCGAGCGTCCTCGAGACCGACCGCGTCGGTTACTGGTGGGCCAACCGGATGCTCACGACCCACGCGCCGCTCCAGGAAAAGATGGCGCTGTTCTGGCACGGCCACTACGCCGTCGGCGAAGGAAAAGTCCGCGACTACCGCAAGCTCCTCCAGGAACTGGAACTCTTCCACAAGATGGGGACGGGCAACTTCCGGGACCTGATGGTCGCCGTGGCCCAGGATCCCGCGATGTTGTCGTTTCTCGACGCGGGCGTGAACGTCAAGGGCGCCCCGAACGAGAACTTCGCACGGGAGATCATGGAATTGTTCACGATGGGTGTTGGCAACTACACCGAGTCCGACATCCGCGAGGCCGCACGCGCCTTCACGGGTTGGAACTACGTGGATCTCGAGTTCGTCGTCAACGAGGACCAGCACGACGACGGGATGAAGGCGGTTCTCGGCCGCACTGGAAATTTCAACGGCGTCGACGTGATCGACATCATCATGGATCAACCGGTCACGGCCGAATACATCGCCGGCAAGATCTATCGGTACTTCGTCCGGGAAGATCTCGAACCGGCGTTCCAGGCCGAACTGGGCGAAATCTTCCGGGAGTCCGGATACGAAGTCGCGCCCTTGCTGGAGACGATCTTCCTCTCGAAGGATTTCTACAGCACGGCGTCGGTCGGGACACAGATCAAGAGCCCCGTCCAATTGGCGATCTCGACGTTCATGAAGCTCGGACTCGAAGAAGTTCCCGGCAACCCCGATTTCAATTCCGCGACGTCGGCCCTCGGACAGTACCTGTTCCGCCCCCCGACAGTGGCCGGATGGGCGCGGGACCGGGCCTGGGTCACCCCGGGGCTCTTGCTCGAACGGGGCAATTTCGCGCGCGACGTGCTCTTCCCCGACATCAACTTCGTT
>CAZTTI010000147.1:0-2688 GCA_964615925.1 uncultured Solibacteraceae bacterium | reverse complement strand
GCCGGGATGTCCCGGCCAGACCAGTCCACCTGAGGAGGTATTCAAATGACCATTGTTCGTTGGAATCCAGATCGCGAGATCCGGCCGACGGCCGGTGCCTCGATGATGGCTCCTTTCCTGGACAGCTTCTTCCGGACGCCGGGATGGACGAGTCCCTGGATCGGATGGAATCGCGTTCCTTTCGAAACGACGGCGTGGGAGCCGGCCGTCGACGTGTACGAGACCGCGGAGGACGTCATCGTGCACGCCGAGCTTCCGGGAATGCGCCGCGAAGACATCGATCTCAGCGTCGAGAACGGCCTGCTGACGCTCCGTGGCCAGCGGCTCGCCGACAACGAGAGCGCGCCGGAACACTACCACCGGTTCGAACGGCGATACGGCCCGTTCACGCGGACGTTCACCCTTCCCGTCCCCGTGGATTACGAAAAGACCGACGCGCGTTATGTCGATGGCGTCCTGACCGTTCGCTTGCCGAAGGCGGAGTCCGCCCGCGCCCGGAGGATCGAGATCCCCGCGTGACGAGTGTTCGCGGCGCCCGGGCACCGGGCGCCGCGTCTTCCCGGATTCCGATTCACAGGAGTGCAACGATGAGGAATCTCTCTCCATTTTTTCTCGCGTGCGCCGTTCTGATCGCCCGGCCGCTTGCGGCCGAAGGCCCGGCATCGACCGCGGCGGTGGATCCGATTCTCGACGAGGTGTCGGCCGCCATCGGTGCCGGCGGCGTCCGGTCGTTCCGGTTCCACGCCTCCGGGTCGAGCTACGAACACATTCCGGGAGAAGCAGGCGCAGTGGAGCGCCGGTACGCTCGCGTCAACGAATACGTCCACGAAGTCGACGTCGACGAACGCCGGGCGACGGTCGAGATCACCCGGACCGTCGATGAGGTCCGAACGAGCGAGACCCGTTCGGCGGGTCCGTCGGATGCGTGGGATGCCCAGCTTGCGGTCTGGTTGAATCCGTATGTCTTCCTGCGGGAAGCCATGACGCGGAATGCCGAATCCGCGCCGGATGAAGTCTACGCCCAGCCTTACACTCGGATCTGGTTCGAGGGACCGGCCGGTCACGTCGTCGAGGGTTACGTTCCGGCCGAAGGAGAACCGCGTCTCGAGCGGATACGGACGTGGGTCGACGATCCCGACGGCGCCGCAGCCGTTCCCATAGAGGTCACGTTCCGGTTTTACGAAGAGACCGAGGCGGGCGCGCTGTTTCCGGGACTCTTGGTGGTCAAGCGCGACGACCAGCTCGAGCAGGTCCTGAGCGTGCAGAAGGTGTGGATTGATTCCGGGGCGTAGGCCCCGGACCCGCCTATGTGCTACACTGTGCTACATGAAAGGCGATCAAGACTGTGTCGGTATACGCGAGCTCCGGCAAAACCTCAGCGTGTATCTTCGACGAGTCGCCGCCGGTGAAAGACTGCGCGTTACCGAGCGCGGACGAACCGTCGCGGCCCTCGTTCCGCTCCGAGACGACGAGCCGCCACTGGAACGACTGATCAGGCAAGGGCGTATCATACCGGCGCGGGGAGATCTGCTCGAACTGGGCCCACCGCGCGGCCGCGGGTCGACCCGTGCGTCGGAAGCGCTCGATGAACTGCGTCAGGAACGTTTGTGAGCGAGCGATTGCTCTATCTGGACTCGTCGGCAATTCTCAAGGTTGCGGTTCCGGAGCCAGAGAGCAAGGCGCTTTTCAAGCTGCTCGGAGATTGGCCGCTTCGCGTTTCAAGCGAATTGGCGCGAACGGAAGTGTTGAGGGCCTTGCGGCGGGCGGGCGCGACTGCGCCGCAGTTCCGGCGGGGACAAAAAGCACTGGACCGGATCGGCCTGATGCCGATCGACACGCGAATCCTTCACGAGGCGGCCCTGCTCAAGCCTGTCTCGCTTCGATCGCTGGACGCTATCCATCTTGCAACGGCGTTGTCGTTGGGTTCCGGGATGGCGGCTCTTGTGACCTACGATACGCGCCTTTCCGCGGCCGCGGCTGAGGCCAGGCTGGCCGTCTGGGCGCCCGGGCTGGAGTAGGGTATCCATGGAACGAGCCGCTCCGCGGGGGAACGAGCCGCTCCGCGGGCGAACGAGCCGCTCCGCGGGGGAACGAGCCGCGCTGCGGGGCGATCCTGTGTAGGCCAGGGAATACTCCGCCTACATCAGCGATTCCATCACTTCGCGCAAGTCGGCTGCGCTCGGCTGCACGTCGGCGTTCGAGAGGCGCGCCAGCGGCTGGTCGCAAAGGTTCAGCGTCGCGAGGAAGTCTGGCTTGTCCTCGTTGATGTAGATGAGGCCCGTCAGCAGCTCGCTGTTCTGGTCTATTGCGGTCAACATCTGAAGCGCCTCCATCCGGTTCGTCGGATCGTAGCTGCGGTCGGCCTTCCGGAGGCGCAGGTGCGAACCGTCGTGCAATTCGACTTCGGCGACGGTGCCTTCCTCGTATTCGACCTGGATTTGCTCGAAGAACGGGACGTAGGAGATCTCGTGGAGCAGCTCCTCGTGCTGCTTCGCGAACTGATAACTCTTCGTCGACCCCTCGTGGTTGTTGAATGTCACGCACGGGCTGATCACGTCGAGCAGGACCGTCCCTTTGTGCCCGAGGGCCGCCTTGAGCAGGGTGACCAGTTGCTTCGGGTCGCCGGCGAACGACCGGGCGACAAAGCTGCAACCCAGTTCGATCGCCAGGGCGCAGATGTCGATCGCG
>CAZTTI010000146.1:0-3290 GCA_964615925.1 uncultured Solibacteraceae bacterium | reverse complement strand
ATCGCTTCGACCTTCTCCCCGGAGAAAAGCGAGTTCGCTGCAATTAAAGCACGTCGAATGCCATCGACAAACCCGTAGAAGACCACTACTGGACGCTTCCGAAATCGCGAGGGGCGTCCACAGGAACGGGAAACGCTCCCGGTTTCGGAACGGCAAGACTTCTCGATTCGGACAGAAAATGATCCAATAGCGTCCAAACGCCGGCCACGGGGAGGAGGATCATGTCCAGGTTCGTCATTCAGCCGCACGGCCGGCTGCACGAGTTCGTCGCCGCCAAACTCGGCTTTTTCGCCGATGAAGGCCTCGACTACGCGATCGAGGGAAATGAATCCTTCGGCGTCGACATCGGGAAGACCGCTCCCGATCGATCCGGCCAGATCACCAGCGGCGCCTTCGAGTCGTACATGGCCGGCGCCGGCCACAAGGGACAACGATCCGACATCAGTTGCGCCTGCCACTGGGCCGTGAACCAGGCGTCGGCATTGAACGCGGGCCAGATGTGGGGTGGGGCGTACATCGTGTCCCCGGCCGGCATCATGGTCCCCTCCGATTCCGGCATCCGGCACCCGCGCGACCTCGCCGGCCGCGAGATCGCGGTGGGATACCACTCGGGCAGCCATTTCACGACGGTCCAGGCGCTCGAACCGTTTCTTTCAGGTGACGAGATCCGGTTGAAGTTCGTCGGCCCCCCGTGGGACCGCGTGGATGCGGGGATCTCCCGCGAGGTGGCCGCGACGAGCGTGTGGGGCATCACCTATCTGGCTTCCGAACAGCTTGGACTACGGAAGATCCTCGACTGCTCGTTCATGATGGCGTTCCTGTTCCCCTCCGGAGTGAAGCCCGAAGACGTCCAGAAATACATGAACGCGATGAAGCGGGCGCAGATGGAAATCGACCTGTTCCCCGAGAAATACAAGGAGCTGTACCGGGAGCAGATCCCCGAGCGATACCGGGACGCGCTCGACGTCCGGCTCTTCGGCGCCGGGGAGCGGATCGTGTTCCTGCCCTACACGCGGCAGACGTTCGAACGGACGCAGGAGTGGATCCGGGAACGGCGGTTGTTCGACGATCCGGCCGCATGCGACTACGACAAGGCGGTTTGCACCGAGGGGATGTAGCCGCGGGAGACCACGTATGAAAAAAGGGATTCTACTCGCCGCGACCGCGGTCATCATGCTCGCTCGATCCACCGGCTTTGCACAGAACGACTTCATGATCTTCCCGCAGTTGGCGGATGGATCTTTTCCGGACGGAACGTTTTATCGCTCGACGCTCAACGTTTCCCCGTGGTTCGACGATGCAAACTGCAATCTCGTCCTTTACGGGATGGACATGGATTTGGGAACTGGGCGGTCGATGTCGTTTTCGTTCAGCGTAGCCGACGGGGGATTTCTCTCTGCGCGTTCGACGGCCTCCACGCCGTTGCAGACAGGGTACGCGACGCTCACTTGCGACGCATTCGTCTTCGGTCAGATGTCTTACGCGTTCTACAGCGCGAGCGGTCAGAAACTCGCCGAAGCGACGGTTTTTCCAACGGAGTTCGAATCCTTCGTCTACGAGGTGATCGTCGATGGCCGTGACGGCGCTCAGCTTGCGATCGCAATCGCGAATAACACCGATATCCAGCGGAACTACGATCTCATCCTCAAGAATGCGGACGGAGTTCAGGTGAACGCGGGAACGACGAGCGTCCCGGCCCGTTCGAACCTCCCTCGATTCGTGAACGAGATCCTCACGCCACCTCCCGCGCCTGGGGAGACATACATCCTGGAAGTGCGTTCGGGCGACTTTTCTGATTTCTCGATGATCGGCCTGCAGTTCACCGGGTCCGTGTTCTCCACGATTCCGGTGAAGTGAACACAAGCCATGACTGGTTTCAGCCTGACATCAACGTTGATGCCCGGGTGGAGCGGGTCGCCAGGCACCTGTACGTGGCTCGAATGACCGGCATCGCCCGCGGCTGGCGCCAGCTTCCAAACACGATTTCCACGTTGCGGTTGCTGGCCGCGCCCGTCCTGGTCTTCGCCCGTTGTTCACGTGGCTGCTACTGGGAGCGCTGCTCAGCGACATCGCCGATGGATGGATCGCACGGAGATTCGGCTTTACTTCAACGCTGGGAGCCCGGGGCGGCCAGCTCCTCGGAAGGCGGCCGCTGGTGGGGGCTCTCAGCCCGGGCAAGACTGTCGAGGGGCTGCTGGGCGGCCTTGCCGTTGCCGCAGCGGTCGGGGCCGGTCTACGGACGCTGGTTCCGCTGGACCTGTCCACGTCACTCGCGTTCTCGACGGCAATGGCCGGAGCCGGGCTTGCCGGCGACCTGCTGGCGTCCTGGGCGAAGCGGCAACGCGATCTGAAGGACTTCGGTCAATTACTTCCCGGCCACGGCGGCGTGCTGGACCGATTCGACAGCTTCGTTATGGCAGCGCCGACGGCCCTGGTGCTGGAACGGCTCCTCTCCTGACACGGGCTCAGGACTCCCTGGCGCCGGCTCCGCCTGGGCCGGATTCCAGCATCATTCCGACGACGATGAGCATCGAGTAGAAGAGCGCGGCAATCAGCGTCAGGAACATGTTCCCCCACCCCGCGTCGGATCCGATGAATCCGCGGAGGCTGGTCGGGTTGACCTGAACGAGGACCAGCGCTCCGAGTGTGATGACGCCGCCGAGCAAGCCCACGCCTCCCTCCTTTGCGAATGCATCCTCATTCCAGCCCGGGCTCCTCTGGACCGGACAATTCATTTTCTACAACCACCGGACAGACCATGTGCTGTCGAAATAGTCGTAAAATTACATTGCAAATTTATGTCATATATCACAATATGAGAAGGCCATGCCGCGCGTTCTTTCCAGGCTTCTCACCGTTCCGGACCGGTCCTTTTTCTTATTCGGACCTCGCGCGACCGGAAAGAGCACTTGGCTTCGATCCGTTCTTCCCGCTGCCCGGCGTCTGGATCTCCTCGACACGCGCCTCGCGCTGGAGCTGACGCGAGAGCCGCACCGCCTGGAGTCCCACCTGGGAGACTTGGAATCCGGAAGTTGGGTGATCCTCGATGAAATCCAGAAGATTCCCGCACTACTCGACGAGGTCCATCGGCTCATGGAGGACCGGCGTCTGCAGTTTGCGCTCTGCGGGTCTTCGGCCCGCAAACTGAGGCGTGGGGGCGCCAATCTGCTGGCGGGCCGCGCGCTTCTGCGCCACCTGGAGGGCTTCACGTCGAACGAGCTTGGAAAGAGCTTCCAGCTGGAGCGCGCTCTGGCGTGGGGAACGCTTCCGATCGTCGTCCAGTCGAGCGG
>CAZTTI010000145.1:0-5631 GCA_964615925.1 uncultured Solibacteraceae bacterium | reverse complement strand
TCCCCATGTCGTAACAATGTGGATTGGATCCGGACGGTTTCGTTCACCGTCTCCACACAATCGCACGTTACGCGCCGTTGTCGTCTCTTCCTAGAAGCAGAACGCCCAGATAAGGGACGGCGCGGTCTTATCTTCCAATTCTTCAATGACTTCGATCTCGACGACGACGTTCTTCGATGCACTCGCGTTCATTGTAATGACTCCTCAGACCAACTCAAAGCTCTAAAAAGCTTCTTTTTCGTGTGGGGCCGCGTCTTCTTGACGCAGACGATTTCGGACAGACAGGGGGCGTTAGATCCAGATGACGCCAAAGGTCATGGCAACCTCCGAAAGTTGAGCGGATAGAGTTCGATCCGTCCTGGAAGAAATAAAGTCCGTCCGTGGAAGGGTGCAAGCAGGTCCCAGCTCTCCTCATGGGCCGCGAGGGGTCTCCGCCGAAGCGGGAGACCGCCCGAATCCGAAGGCCTACTGACAAAACCCTCGGAGGACTGTCGCTTACAAAACGGTAGACACGCGCGCCGCCCGCGAAATACACGGGTGGCGTTGTTTTTTCCGGAAATTCGGGGAAAATGTCGGCAGGAATTGCGGAATCAGGCCCAACTATTGCTATAAACGCGGAAATTACTGATATATGCGCAGGGGCTGCGCGCGTGCGGGGAGATCCCGGATTAAGATGAAGAGGCTAGCAACGTGCCGACTGACGCCGACTGGAAATCGAGACTCATTCATATGACTGCGCTCATAGTCTTGGGTCGAAATCGCCTGCCGTTGAAAGCAAAGAACTTACGCTGAAAGCCCGGCAGGCTGCTATGGGATCAGGTCCCAGAACTCCGTCCGGATCCACTGGACCAGCTTGCGGGAAATCAGCTGGATCACCAGGCGCCGTCCCGCATAGATCTTCGCCACGCCGGTGGTCCCCGGCCGAAGCGCCCCATCGTGGTTCATCAGGAGCGCTTCGACATCCACGAATCGGGAATTTCCGACCACGTCAGCCACCGGCGCGATGAAATCCACCTGGCCTTCGAAGTCCCTCAAGGGGTGGGCGCGGGACTTGAGGACGATGCGGCTTGCGGGGACGACATCAGCGAGGTCCTTCTCGGGGACGGAAAGGCGCGCCTTGACCATCGTGTAGTCGACGATCCGCGCCAGTTCGTCGCCTCGGGACACGGCTCGGTTCCGCAACTGCTCCATGTTCTGGGTCACGATCGTCCCCGAGATCGGCGCGCGGATTTCTGACAGCGCGAGCTGCTGGTCGAGCAAAATCTTCCGTCGTTCCAGCGCCGCCAGTTGGGCATGGATCCGCTCGATTTCCTCTTCGCGGGGCATGGAGGCGACCAGCGTGTAGTTGCTTTCCGCTTCCGCCAGCTCGCTTCTCCGAAGACTCTCGTCGCGATCGGTCGATTCGTCCAGCGCGCGCAAATCAGCCTCGATCGCCGACACCTGGTGCGCAAGCACTTCGACCGCGGCTTCGTCCCTGCCGACCGCGATCGCCGGCTCGAGACCCTCTTCATGCATTATCCGCGTGATCTCGAGCTCGGTGACGGCCAAGTCCAGCTCGGCCCGCTGCGCCGCCAACTCTTCTTCGAGGCGTGTCCGATCCTGCTCGTTCCGACGGACGTTCCCGAGCCGCGTCTCGCTGGTATTCACTTCCCGCGCCGCGCGTTCGATCTCCTCGGCTCGCGGGCCCAGAAGCAACAGCCGCAGTTCGGCCCGGGCCTGGGCGATGTCGCCGCGGATCTGTTCCATCTCGGTTTGCTTGTCGAAGTCCGACATGCGGGCGATCGTGTCGCCGGCCTCGATGGTGGTGCCCTCGGTGACCAGAACCTCGTCGATCAGGCCTTCGGTCTCGGCGCGAACGACACCTTCCTCCGACGGCAGAACGACGAAGTCGGCGGGGATGCGGAGCTCCCAGGGGAAGAGAAGGACGATGGCGACAACCAGGGCGAGAACCCCGTAATTTCGGATCTTCTTCTGATTGGCCCGCATCAGCAATGCCCGGGATGCCGCGATCGGCTCTGCGGCGGCGCGTTTTAGCGTGAAACCGATAAAGAGGCCGGACGCCACCAATCCGAAGAAAGCGTAGGCGCCGACCGCAAGCTCAACGATCTTAACGTAAACGACTGTCAGCAGTAACGTCGAAAACAACGTGGCCAGTACGGCGAAGCGGAGGAGGGCTCCACGCTCGGCCGTCGCCAGCAGCGGTTCCTTGGATCCGGCAACCCACGCGCGGAACGCGCGAAACGCCTTTTCACGCAAGTTCGGAATCTCGAGGTAGTCACTCAACATGTAGTAGCCATCGAGCCGAATCAGCGGATTAAAGTTGAACAGCGTCTGAATACCGCCGAAAAGCACGGCCCCGAGCGCGGCCTGGTTCACGACCGTGTTCGTGTCGGTGATCCTCCAGACAACGGTCGCCACTCCCCACACGGCAAGCTGGACATATCCCCCCGCGAAGGTGACCCAGAGGCGATGCCTCTTGACGGGAAACATCCAGGTGTCGCTGATGTTGCAATAGAGGGCCGGAGCGAAGTAGATCAGCATCACCCCGATTCGCGAAGGATTTCCTCCATAGTGCCGACACGCCAGACCGTGGGCCAACTCGTGGATTGTCGTCACGGCGAGGACGACCAAAGCGGCGAGCAGCGCACCACCAGGCGTCACGAGCGACAGAGCGTCGGCCGCGATCGGACCGGCATTAGCGATCGCGAGGATCAAGCCCGCAGCGATCAGCAGCAGAGCGACCAGGTGAAAGAACGGAGTGAAGCACCATCGGAGCCGCGGCGCCAGCCAGTCCAGCAGTCCTTTGGCGTCGAACTCCGCGATCCTCAAATAAAGGATGCTGGATGGCTTCTTGAATCGCGTCTTGCGAATTCCTTCGAGCTCGCGCCGGACGAAGTCCGTGTCCAGGAGCCAGCGCTCTTCCAGGGAGCGAAGAAAGGCCTCGAGAGCGGATGCCAGGAGCTCGCCGCCCAGGCGCTCGCCCACGAGTCGGGTGATGGCATCCGTCGGGATGGGTTCGGCCGAGCGCAGCGTGTCGACGATGGCGGCCTGCTTCGCGGAAAACCGGAAAAAGCGGTTCGTGACCGGGTCCTTGACGACGAGGCACCGCTCGCCACCCTGGAGTTGCTCGGAGAACTCCAGATCCGAACGGAGGTTGAAAGACTCGGCCACCAGCGTATTGTAGTCACCGCTCCGGTAACAAAAAACCCCGCGATTGCTCGCGGGGCGTTTCGATGGAGGTAGATCGGAACGGATCGACGGTTCAGTCCGGTCGCGTCACGTTTTCAGCCTGAAACCCCTTCGGTCCCTCGGTGATCGTGAACTCGACATCCTCGCCTTCCTTCAGCGTCCGGTAACCATCGGTTTGAATCGCGGAGTAATGCACAAAGACATCACTCCCGTTCGAGCGTTCGATGAAGCCGAAGCCCTTCTTGTTGTTGAACCACTTCACCTTTCCAACTTCCTTGGTTCCAACTTCCTTGCTCATTGGACTCTCCAACTTGTACAGCAGGCTTTCCCCCCGGGCCTGGCAAAAACACACAGCAGAGGAGCAGAGAGACCGTTGAACGAGAAAAACGCAAACGGAACTCGATCACTCTCAAGCCACGCTAGATTGTGCTGTATTGGCCCAGACGCGGGCATTATACCCAAGGACTTATTGCTGTCAATGGCTTAATAGGCTCGGTGGGCTTCTTAATGGACTTCGCGGAAGCGCGAGATCGAGTGCGATTTCTTACCGGTGTGCGTCTGGGGACTGCAATTCGAGACGGGAGGACATCCACGATTCCGCGAAGCCGACGTTCTGAAAGGTCCTGAATTCGGTCTCCGTCCCGCGAATCGTCCGAAACACGGTGAGAAATCCTAGAGAAAGAGCGTCGCGTCTCCGAAGCTGTAGAAGCGATATCCGGACTCCACGGCGTGCCGGTAGCTGTCGCGAACAGTGTCCACGCCGGCGAACGCCGAGACCAGCATCAGGAGCGTCGAGCGCGGAAGGTGGAAGTTCGTCAGCAGCCCATCGACGGCCAGGAAGCGATAACCGGGATAGATGAACAGGTCCGTTTCCCCGCTCGACTCCGCGAAGCCGCCATGCCGGCCGAAAACGTATTCGAGCGTCCGCGTCGTGGTCGTGCCTACGGCGATGATCCGGCCGCCGTCCCGCCTCGTCTGATTCAGCTTTCTCGCTGTGCCCGCGGCAATGGCGAATCGCTCGGCCTTCAGACGATGGTGGCGGATGTCCTCGGTGCGTACGGGCTGGAACGTGCCGACGCCCACGTGCAGGGTGATTCGCTCGACTCCGATTCCGGACTGTTCGAGCGAGTCGAGAACGCCGGTCGTGAAGTGCAGTCCGGCCGTCGGGGCCGCGACCGCCCCTTCGCGTTGCGCGTAGATCGTCTGATAGTCCGTTCGGTCGCGGCCCTCTTCGGTACGGGGGATGTAGGGCGGGAGAGGGACATGGCCGACGGCATCCAGAAGCTCCCGGATCGAAACGTCCGCAGAGTCGAGTTCGATAACACGACAGCCGTAGCCGGTGGATGTCCCAATTCGGAGACGGGCCTCCGCGCCACGGCCGGAGTCGACGACGACCGTGTCGCCCGGACGGATGCGCCTTCCCGGCTGCAACATGACCTCCCACCGATTCTCCTCGAGCGGCTTTTCGAAAAAGACCTCCACCTCCCGCCCGGTCCGCTCCAACACACCGAAGACGCGCGCGTTGATCACCTTGGTGTCATTGACGACAAGCGTGTCGCCCGGGCGCAGAAAGTGAGCCAGTTGGCGAAACGTCGAGTCGATGCGTGTCCGCGTTTGCCGGGCCACGACCAACATCCGCGCGGCATCCCGAGGAACGGCCGGATGCTCGGCAATCCGGCCCGGGGGCAGGTCGAAATCGAAGGCTGAGAGATCCATGGCTTTCTTCGCTGGACCGTCGCGAACATCATGCCGCGTCGAGCGCCCGATCGATCAGTGTATATAACATATTATTTATCAGCAAGATAGTCGCGCTGTGATTGCCAGATTTGGCGAGGCAGGAAAGAATATTGACAATGTCATGCTCAGGTCTTATTATTCAATTGCACTCATACTAAACAAACAGGAGGAACACCCAATGGCTGTGATTCGATGGGATCCGTTCAGGGAACTCGGTACGTTGCAGGACCGCATGAACCGTTTGTTTGACGACGCGGCCCGAACTGGCGGAAACGGCGAGCCCACCTCCACCACCGCGTGGAGTCCGGCCGTCGATATCGTGGAAACCGACGCAGCAATCCAGGTGCGGGCCGAGGTTCCGGGGATCTCCCGGGACGACATCGACCTGAGCCTCGAGAACAACGTGCTCACCCTCAAGGGGGAGCGCAAGTTCGAGAAGGAATCGAAGGACGAGAACTACCACAGGATCGAGCGCTCCTACGGCAGTTTCAGCCGCTCTTTTTCTGTCCCGAGCACTGTTGATGAAGCCGGCATCAAGGCCGACTATAAGGAAGGGGTGCTCACGATCACCCTGCCGAAGACGCAAAAGGCGAAGCCGAAGCAGATCGCGATCGACAGTTGAGGCGCTTCGCCTGCCAAGGCGCTCGCCTGCCAAGGCGCTTCGCCTTGATCCCCGAGAGTGACCGGCACCGCCTGACCGTCCGG
>CAZTTI010000144.1:0-4141 GCA_964615925.1 uncultured Solibacteraceae bacterium | reverse complement strand
TTTGAAAAGCCGACGTTTCCGGACGCCGTCCCAGCTCCAGGGCGCGCAAGAGCTGGAAGGTACCCCATCCCCATCCGATCTGATCTTAGTACTCCGCTCCGGTGGCTACCGCCACCTTCGCGCAACCGCAGGGAGGAACCCTGCGGTTCGTTTTTCCGGAGCGCATATCCGGCACCTTGAGCACTCTCCGCCATACTCGCACACCACCCCCAGTCTTGTCGTTCCTGCTACACTCGATCCGAAGAAAGGGACGTCGTGAACAACGCCATGAAACAAGGCCTCGCTCTCGTATTGGGAGCCCTGTTACTCGCACCATCCCTGGCGACGCCGCAGTCGGAACCATCGCGCGTCGTCCTTTATCTCGAGGACGGGGCCCTGATTCTCGAAACCGAGGAGCGCAACGGGACGGTGTATTTCCCCCTGGGTCCGATCCTGGAGCGCCTGGCGCTGGGTCGAACCGACGCGACGGGTTTCGGCACGCTGACGATACGCGGTCCCCGGGCGACACTGGAGCTTTCCAACGGATCGCCCCTCATCACGTCCGACGCCGGCGACCACGAGATGGACGCCCCGGCGCTCCGTGAGGAAGGAAGCTGGTCGGCCCCGATCGACGTGCTCACCGTCGGGCTCGCGCGCGCCATCGGCCGCGGGTTCACCGTCGAGGCCGGCGGTAGGCGCATCGTCGAGTCCAGCCTCCCGCGCACCGCGCTCGACATGTCCGCCGCGCCCACCGATACCGGCGCGCGCCTCGCGATCACCAGCGACCAGAGCGTCAACGTTCGCGTCCAGCAGGAACCCGAACGGGATCGCGTGATCCTGACGATCGACCGGGCCCCGCTCGATCCGGTTCGCGAGTCGCTCGACTACCGGGACACGACGCTCCGTTCGGTCCGTTTCGACGACACCGACGGCACGTCGAAGATCATCGTGGAAACGGGCCCGCTGGCCAACGTCCGTCTCGTGCCCGGAGATGGAAACCGCTCCTTCACCGTCGATTTTTTCCCGGCCAACGCGCCGCTGGCCGCCGAACCGGCCGCGCCGGACACCCGCGCGTCGGCGGGACGGGTGCGCGTCATCGCGATCGACGCCGGGCACGGGGGTCTCGACAGCGGCACGACGGCCCGCGGCACCCTGGAAAAAGACCTGACGCTCGCGCTGGCCCAGGAACTCCGCGCGCGCCTGGCGACGGAGCTGGACACGACGGTGGTGATGACGCGGAGCCAGGACCGGGAACTCGACGTCGAGACGCGGACGTCGATAGCGAACAACAGCCGGGCCGATCTTCTGATCAGCCTGCATGTCGGGTACTCTCCCGACGAAACCGAATCGCTGGCGTCGCTATTCGTCATCCGCCCCCTCGACGACCTTCCCCAGCCGGCGGGGCGCGGCAGTCTGTTTCAACCCTGGTTCCGGGGGCACGTGGCCTCGCGCGACGCCAGCCGGGATTTCGCCGAGATCCTTGCCGACGCACTGGGTCCGGCGCTTCCCCAATGGAACTTCCGCGTCCACGAGGCACCGCTCGCGATCCTGGTGAGCGCCACGATGCCGTCCGTCGTTCTCGAGATCGGCAACGTCAACAACCCCGACGACCGCCGCGCCCTGGCCGATCCCGCGATTCGGGGCCGGCTGATCGCGGCGATTGTCGACGGCATCGAAAACTTCGGGAGTGGACAATGACCCGCGCGATGACGCGCCCGATGGCCATCGCAATCGGCGTCATGGCTGTGGCCGTCGGCGTCGCGGCGTTTTACCTGGTCGACACGACCGAACTCGTGCAGTCGGCCGCCGACGAAGTGGAGGAACCCGAGGGGTTCGCGCCCGAAGAAGACCCGCTCTACGAGCCCACCGACCGCCAGGTCGAAGTCCGCCTCTTTTTCCCGGGCACGACGAACGACGTGCTGCTCCGGACGCGGACCTTGACGATTTTCGAATCCGAAGACGTCGGGAACCGGATCCGGCAGATCGTCGAACACCTCACCGCAGGTCCCGGAAACGACAACCTCTACCGGACGCTGCCGGAAGGCACGCGCCTGAACCAGGTGTTCGTTTCCGAGGACGGCACGGCCTACATCGATTTCAACTCGGCGCTGGCCGACAACCACCCCGGCGGGATCCTTTCCGAACAGGCGACGGTCTACGCGATCGTGAACTCCCTGGCGTTCAATCTCGCCGAAGTGGATCGCGTCAAGATCCTCATCAACGGCATCGAGAAGGAAACGCTCGCCGGGCACACGCTGCTCGAGTTGCCGCTCCGGATGGACCTGACCGACTCCGACATCGCGCACCTCGCCAGCGCCGAACCCGGAAGCGAACCCGGAAGCGAACAATGAAGGCCGCACCCCAAAGAAAGGACGGTCGCGCATCGTCCGAACTCCGGTCCGTCGCGATCACCCCGGATTACATCCCCCACGCCGAAGGCTCGGTCCTGATCGAGGTCGGGCGCACGCGCGTCATCTGCACGGCGACGGTCGAGGAAAGCGTCCCGCGGTATGTCCTCGGTTCCGGCGGCGGGTGGATCACCGCGGAGTACTCCATGCTTCCGCGCGCGACCGGCCGCCGCACGCCGCGCGAAGCGTCCACCGGGAAACGTTCCGGACGCACGCTCGAGATTCAACGCCTGATCGGACGGTCGCTGCGCACGGCCACCGACCTGACGCGGCTCGGCGAACGCACGATCTGGGTCGACTGCGACGTCATCGAAGCCGACGGCGGTACCAGAACCGCGTCGATCACCGGCGCCTTCGTCGCCGTCCGCCATGCGATGGAACGGCTGGTGCGGCAACAGGTGATCGACACGGTGCCGCTCCGGTCCAACGTCGCCGCGGTCAGCGTCGGGATCGTCGGCCGCACGCCGATGCTCGACCTCGACTATTCGGAGGATTCCTCGGCCGAAGTCGACCTCAACGTCGTGATGACCGACCAGGGAGAGTTCGTCGAGATCCAGGGGACGGCCGAACGCGAGCCGTTCCCGCGCGCCAACCTCGACACGCTCCTCGGCCTCGCCGAAAACGGCATCGGGCGCCTGATCGAGCTGCAGAACGCGGTCGCGGCGCCCCAATGAAACCTGCCCCGTGGCGTTGCCTTCGGATCGCGAGCCAAAACGCCGGGAAGATCACCGAGATCCGGAACAGGCTGGACACCGCGGCAACGGGATGGACGATCGCGGGCGTTCCGCCCGGCGAACCCGAACCCGAAGAGACCGGGGAGACGTTCGAGGAAAACGCCGGCGTCAAGGCGCTGGAATACAACCGGCGGTGGGGAGGCCCCTTCACGTGGACGCTCGCCGACGACTCCGGTCTCGAGGTCGACGCGCTCGGGGGTCGACCCGGCGTTTTCTCGTCCCGTTATGCGCCCACCGACCCGGAGCGCATCGCGCGATTGCTCGGCGAACTCCAAAACACGCCCGACGCGGAACGCACGGCGCGTTTCGTCTGCGCGCTGGCGCTGGTCCATCAGGGGAACGTCGTCTGGCAGGGGCGCGGGACCGTCGAGGGCGTGATCGCGCGCGAACCGAAGGGGACACACGGGTTCGGCTACGACCCGGTCTTTTTCCTGCCCGGATACGGCCGGACGATGGCCGAACTCGATACGGTCACGAAAAACGGGATCAGCCACCGGGGCCGGGCGCTGGCCCAACTGGCAGAGGTGATATCCACCATTCCTCGCTTCGGGGACGATTAAACGTTATAAGGAAAACGTGGTCCAACCCGGGCGTGGGAGAAAGAAGGAGGGTGTTGCCGTGAAGTGGATGCCGATATTGGTGGCCGCCCTGTTGACGGCTCAATCTGGCGTTCAGCCGCTGGCCGCGCAGGGGCCGCGTCAGCTCACGGTCCCTGAAGACATCCCACCGCCCAACATCGTCCCCGAAGGCACCGTGATCCCGATCACGCTCGTCTCTGAGATCTCCACACGCACGGCCGAAGAAGGCGACGGCGTCTATGCCCGCACGGTGTTCCCGATCACGGCCAACAACCAGATCGTCATCCCCGTCGACAGCTATGTGCGGGGCCGCGTGGTCCGCTCCGAACGCGCCGGCCGCGTGACGGGCCGGGCGGAATTGACCCTCAACTTCCAGACCCTCATTCTGCCCAGCGGCCTGAGCGTGCCGATTTATGCCAGCCTGGCCGGCATCGGCAACACG
>CAZTTI010000143.1:0-2849 GCA_964615925.1 uncultured Solibacteraceae bacterium | reverse complement strand
CTGGATCGCCTGCTCGAGGAAACCGCCTCCTTCCCGCGGCTCCGCCTGGCTGCTGGGGACATATTGTTCATTCGAAACAGCAAGGTCCTTCACGGACGGACCGGGTTTTCCCCCAACAGCCAACGTACGCTCCACCGGCTTCGGTTGCACGCGGAAGGCTTTGGACCGACCGGCACGACCGTCGTTGAGAGCGAAGCCGGAAAGGGACGGATTCCCAGGAATGGTGGATGACGTCGGAAAGCCGCGCCCTTGAGCATGCGCGAGCCGCAGCCGCTTTCGCCCGTTCGGGCCTCTTGGGTCCTGCGGTGGAGCACTACCGCAGGGCGACCGCCCTGGCGCCCGACCGCGTCGAAATCCTGGACGATTACGGCAGCCTGCTGCTCCGTCACGGGCGCCTCGAGGAGGCGCTCCTTACCTTCCGGCGGGCTTACGCGCTCGATCCCACCGGATATGATCGCAGCTTGGCGCTTTCCAGCCTGCTCCGCAAGGAGCATCCCGACGAGGCACGTCAGATCCTCAACTATGCCGTCGCCCGTCACCCCATTGCCGCCGGGCGGCCCCCGGATCCGCAGAAACCGACGATACTGCGCGCGCGGGGTCTTGAGACCTCGAACTACGGGATACTCGGCCGAACGGACGGGTCTTTTACGTATCTCTTGCGTGGAGGCCACTTCTCGATCAAGCATCTCCTGAACAAGGACGCCTTCAACCTCGTGATACTCAATATAATGAACGGCAACCTGGATGCCGTGTCCGAAGACCTGGATGCCGATCTGGTCTTGAACACCATCGGGTGCGCGGACCGCGAACGGTCCTCGCTCGAGGCTCTGGCCCGATTTCTCGATCGAAACCCGCAACTGCCGGTAATCAACGATCCCCGTCGCATCCTGGATACGACACGAGACGGCAACTATTCGCGGCTGAAGGACATTTCGGGCGTCACGTTTCCAAACACCCTTCGAGTGCATTGGGATGGCGGTTCCGCGGAGGCGATCGTGACAGAGGCGCTCGATCTGGGCCTCTCGTTTCCAATGATCCTCCGCGAGGCGGGAACACAAACGGGCAAGGGAGTCACCCTCGTACAGGGGGTCCAGTCTTTCTACGACTACTTCTCCGGCGCGCGTGCAAACAAAGATCACTATGTGATTCAGTTCTCAGACTGCCAGCGCGAACACGGTTTCTACAACAAGATCCGCATCTTCTGCATTGACGGGGAGTACCATCCGGTAGCGAATGTGTTCCGAAATTCGTGGAGCATTCATTCCGGCGACCGCTACGATGTCATGCTGGGAACTCCCTGGATGCAGGAGTCCGAACGGTGCTATCTGGCCGATCCGGCGGGTTACTTGGGCAGCGAGAACTACCAGGCTCTGCTGAGAATTCGCGACCTGATCGATCTGGACTTCTTTGGCATCGACTTCACCACCTTGGACGACGGACGTCTTTTCATATTCGAGCTGAACGCCGCGATGCGGCACAATTTCGATCACGTTCCGAGATTTCCGTACACCTGGCCCTATCTCCGGCGAATCTCGGACGCATTCGAGACGATGGTAAGAGCCCGGCTACGCCCGCACTAGCCGCGTCCCGCAATTCGGCTCCTCCGTCCCCGATCGTCCTTCAAGGAAAATGATGCACCACGGACGCGAGCCTCCGTTTGCTTCGGCACTCGCGAGAATTGACCCACCTCCGCTCGCCAGAACGGACCCACCCGACCGATTGATCTGATCGGCGAGCGCGACGGTGCGGTGATCATCGGATCACCATGCCGGACGCCCGCAAGCGACCCTGTTCGATGTGCCGCCGCTGGTATCGTCCCGATCCCGGCGTCAGTTCCCGCCAACGGACCTGTGGCCGGCGCGAGTGCCAGAGCGCGCGGCGCCGGAAGAAGCAGAAGGAATGGCGGAACCGCCATCCCGACTACTTCATCGCCCGCCGGATCCAGCAGCGGGCCGGACGGGACCGAGCGGAACCGCTGGAACTGCCCCCAACCGTTGAGCCGACTGCCCTGGGAAATCGCGCAATCCGAGTTCGGGCGCCGAAGGTTTGGCCTGGGCGTATACTTGATCCGAAAACTGACGCGAAGTTATACGGTTTTATGTCATTGATCAACTTGAGGATTCCCGCGCCATCTGGCCTTCTCGAGCGAAGGAGCGAGTGCAGAACAAGCCCTCGGCTGAGCGGATGACAACCTGGGAAAACAATGAACGAAGAACTCACGAATCTCTCGATCGTTCGTAAGTCACCCGATCAGGTTTCTTGCGACATGGGCGGCGAATCGGTCATGCTCCACATCAAGTCCGGGATGTACTATGGCACGGACGAAACGGGCGCCCTCATCTGGAACCTCCTGGACGAACCGCGGGCCGTCGGCGATATCCGCGATGCCATCGCCGAGGAATTCGATGTCGGGAAGGAGCAATGCGAGCGGGATCTCATCGCTTTTCTCGCCGAAATGCGGGCTGCGGACCTGATAGAGATCCAGAATGGTATCGAGACTGAAACGGGCGGGTAGGTTCGTTCGGCTCCCACTCCGCAAGAAACGGGTTCTCCTTGGAACAACCCTGTTGCTCGCGGTGATTCGTCTCGGCCTGGTCCTCCTTCCATTCGGTAGGTTGCAGGGTCTCCTTGCGCGCTTCGCCGAAGTCAGTGACAAACCGGCAAAGAGCGGGGCCCAGCAGGTCGAAAATACCCTCTGGGCCCTCGAGGTCGCCGGAAGGACTGTGCCAGGGGCCGGCAACTGCCTGACCCAGGCAGTGGCTGGCCATGTATTGCTCGCCCGGAATGGGTACGCCACCGAATTGAGAATCGGTGCGGGCAGGGATCCGGACGGCAAGTTCATCGCGCAC
>CAZTTI010000142.1:0-5594 GCA_964615925.1 uncultured Solibacteraceae bacterium | reverse complement strand
ATCTCCTCGAGCGCCGCCTGGGAGATGCGCATGTCATCCTTCACGTCGTCGAGCCGGACGTCGGTCGGACGCTTCGCGATCGTCATCCGGTCGATCTTGTCCTGCAACCGCATCAGGCCGTACATCAAAGCCTCCGGACGCGGCGGGCAACCGGGAACGTAGACATCGACCGGCACGACGTGGTCCACGCCCTGGAGCGTCGAATCCGTGTCGAACGGTCCGCCGCCTTTCGCTCAGGCTCCCATCGATATGACCCACTTCGGATCGGGCATCTGGTCGTACACGCGGCGGACAATGGGGGCCATCTTCAACGTCACGGTTCCCGCGACGACCATGAGGTCGGACTGCCGCGGGCTCGGACGGAAGATCCCGGCGCCGAACCGGTCCATGTCGAACCGCGACCCGCCGGTCGCCATCATCTCGATGGCGCAGCAGGCCAGGCCGAACGTCATCGGCCAGAGCGCGGACTTCCGGGCCCAGTTGAAGAGAAAGTCGACCGTCGTGGTAACGACGTTCTTCTCGAAGCGATTGTCAATCCAAGCCATTTCTATTCTCGGGACGGCCTATGCCCATTCGATCGCGCGCTTCTTGATGATCCAGATATACCCAACTAGGAGGATGCCCAGGAACACGAGCATTTCGACGAGGAAGAACAACATCGTCTGCTGGTAGATGATGGCCCACGGGAACAGGAAAATCGTCTCCACGTCGAAAACGACAAAGAGGATCGCGACCAGGTAATACCGGATCGCATACCGCTCGCGCGCATCTCCTTCCGGATCGACGCCGCACTCATACGCGCTCAACTTGTCCACGCCGCCCGTGCTCGGCCGGACCAGCTTGGCCGCGAGCAACGTCACGACGGGAAACAGAAAAGCCAGCCCGACGAACATGAAGATCGGCAGATACGGTGTCAGGTCCTCGGGCATCTGGTCAGCCTTCTCCTTTCGTTGCGATCCAAGACCCTAGGATAAACCGATTCGATACGGATATGGAACCTACGTCCAATGGCCCAGGATCATCCGCCGCCACGAAGGCGGCGGATGGATGGCTATTCAGCGCAGGGTGCGCGTTCTGAATAGCCACCTCTTCGGAGTTGTGTTCCCTACCCCCCACACCCCAACGACGACTGCCCCAACGTCTCGATCGCGTGCGGGATCACCCCCATCACCGCCGTCAGTGATTCGACCACACCTTTGACGCTTCCCGGAAGATTCACGATCAAGGCCGTTCCCCGGACGCCAACGATCCCGCGCGAGAGCGCCGCCTTCGGGGTCTTCTTGATCCCTTCCAGCCGCATGAGCAGGGCCAGGCCCGGGACCTCCCGATCGATGACGCGATGCGTGGCCTCCGGCGTCACATCCCGGGGAGACAGTCCGGTTCCTCCGGTGGTGACGACCAGGCGCACGCCCTCCCGGTCACACGCCACCCGCATCCGATCCTGGATCCGCGTGCGCTCGTCGGGCACCACCTCGATGCCGAGCACGTCGAAACCCGCTTCGGAAAGGATTCGCGCGGCCTCCGGTCCCGAGAGGTCCTCCCGCTGCCCGGCCGAGGCCGAGTCGCTCACGGTAATGACGACGGCCTGGCCGAGGCGTATACGGCCGGACGTTTCGTGCGATGGGGGATTCGGCGTCATGATTGCGGTCACCCGGGACGCGTCCAGGTCCCGCTCTTGCCACCCGTTTTTTCCAGCAGGCGGATCGGACCGATTTCCACACTCTTGTCCACGCCCTTCAGCATGTCATAGAGCGCGAGGGCCGCCACCGACGCGGCCGTGAGCGCCTCCATCTCGACGCCGGTTTCCGCCCGCGTCCGGGCCATCGTCTCGATCCGCACGCCGCCGTCGACGATCTCAAGGTCCACCTCGATCCCGGCGAGCGGCAGCGGGTGACACAACGGTATCAGGTCCGAGGTGCGCTTCGCGGCCTGGATCCCCGCAATCCGCACGACCTCGAACGGATCACCCTTGGGCAGCGCCTTATCGCGGAGCAACGACAGAACCCGATCGCTCATCGCAACACGGGCCTCCGCGCGCGCGGTGCGCACGGTCGGCGCCTTCTGGCTGACGTCGACCATCCGGGCCCGGCCCCGGTCATCCAGGTGTGTGAACTCGTCCGTCATTCGACCACCGGTATCGCGGCGACGGGCAGGAATCGAACCCGCGTCCCCGCCGGGAGATCGTCGTCCTGCCGCGGTATCAACACGTAAGCATTGGCCCTCGACAGGCCGACCAGGTCCGACGAACCCTTCCAATCGACCGGTTCGATCCGGTAACGCCCGTCCCGGAAACCTACCGACGCCGGCACGCACGCGGCGCGCGCCGGGTCACACCGGGCCGGCGCCACCAGCTCGGCCTCCAGGATGGCGTCCGACGGATCGGTGGAATGGAGCAACATCCGGATCAGGGGGCGAATGAACAATCGAAAGGAAACGATGGTCGACACAGGATTTCCCGGAAGACCGAAAACGAACGTCCGGTCCTTCCACCCGAACACGGTCGGCTTGCCCGGCTTCATGGAGACCTTGTCGAATTCGATCTGGACGCCCAGGCCGGCGAACACGCCCTGGACCAAGTCATACTTTCCCATCGACACGCCGCCGGAAGTGATCACGATTTCGTACTCGAGCGCTTTGAGGATCCTCTCACGAAGCTCGTCGGGATCGTCCCGCGCAATTCCCAGGATCGTGGGGACGCCGCCCGCGTCGGCGACCTCCGCCGCGAGCGTCACGCTGTTGCTGTTGCGGATCTGGGCCGGCCCGGGAACGTCGTCGATGTCGACCAGTTCATCGCCGGTCGACACGATCGCCACGCCCGGCTTCCGGGAGACCGGAACCCACGAGCGGCCGACCGACGCGATCATTCCAATGTCGCCGCCATGGATCCGGCGTCCGGGGGACAGGATCCGATCCCCGGCGTGGCATTCGGCACCCCGGTCCTGAACGCTCTTGCCGGGTTCGACGGACTTCAGAATACGCACCCGAGACGGCGTCAACCGTTCGGTGTCCTCGACCATCACGATCGCGTCACTGCCGCCGGGAACTTCCGCGCCGGTCATGATTTCGACGACCTGGCCGCGACCGACCACCCCCTCGAACGACAGGCCCGCACGCGATTCTCCGATCACGTCGAGTTCTGCGGGGACCGTCCCGACGTCGGCGGCCCGGACGGCAAACCCGTCCCGGACCGACCGGCGAAATGGCGGGGAGTCTCGATCGGCCCGCATTTCCGAACGAAGAATCCGGCCGAGGGACTCAGCCAACGGAACGGTTTCGATGGACATGAAGTCTGCGGAAAGAACTGCTTTGGCCCGCTCCCGAACACGGGCCTCGGCTTCTTCGATCGTGACCATCACTCGAACGTTTCGCCCGCGAATCGCCAGTCGAACTGGACCATGTGCTCGTAGACACGCAGGTCGACTGGAACCTCGTAGAAGACATCGACGTAGAAGGCCGGCCCTTCCCGCTCGATCCGCACCTCGACCTCGACGTTTTCGGGAAGGACGGGCACGGCGTACTGCTCAGCCAGAGCCATGATCTCCTCGTGGACGTCATCGACGGTCTTGCGGCTCGCGCTCGCGAACCGCACCACCTGGCGGGCCTGATCGTGGAACTGGAGCGCGTCGAAATAGACCGGAACGTACTGGATGCCCAGAAATACGAGAACTGCAATCAGCAGGACGTAGCCGGTCCCTTTCGGGAGCAAGCCGAACATTGGCGGATTATATCAGCAGGCCGCCGGAGTTGGCCCGCCGGGAAACGGGGAACGTGGAGTGTAGAATGAGTCTAACGGAGGCGGCAATGACGAATAAGGGGGCTCGGGAACGGATCGAGGCGACGCTCAGCGAAATGGATCCGGAGGTCTTCGAAGCCATCGAGAACGAACGGCGGCGTCAGGCCGACGGCCTCGAAATGATCGCCTCGGAGAACTTCACCTACCGCGCAGTCCTCGAGGCGACGGGATCGGTCTTCACGAATAAATACGCGGAGGGATACCCCGACCGCCGCTACTACGGCGGTTGCGAGTTCGCCGACGTGGTCGAGCAACTGGCCATCGACCGGGCCCGTCGACTTTTCGGAGCGGACCACGTCAACGTCCAGCCCCATTCAGGCAGCCAGGCCAACATGGCCGTGTACCTGGCCGCCTTGAAGCCCGGAGACACCATGCTCGGCATGAACCTGTCGCACGGGGGTCACCTGACGCACGGGCACAAGCTGAACTTTTCCGGAAAATACTTCAACATCGTTCCCTACGGCGTCCGGGCCGATAGCGAAACCATCGACTACGACGAGGTTGATCGGTTGGCCGCCGAACACCACCCGGCACTGATCGTCGTCGGCGCCAGCGCGTACCCTCGACGATTCGATTACGAACAGATGGGCGCGATCGCCCGCCGACACGGATCAAAGCTCATGGCCGACATCGCCCTCATCGCTGGGCTCGTGGCCACCGGCGCCCATCCCAGTCCCGTCCCCCATTGCGATTTCGTCACGTCGACGACGCACAAGACACTCCGGGGACCGCGCAGCGGCATGATCATGTGCCGGGAAGAATTTGCGAAGGACATCGACCGCGCCGTCTTCCCCGGCGTTCAGGGCGGTCCGCTGGTCCACGTCATTGCGGCCAAGGCCGTCTGTTTTCGCGAGGCGGCGACCGAGGAGTTCCGGGAATACATCGACCGCGTCGTCTCGAACGCCGCCGTTCTGGCCGAAACGATGGCGGCCTCCGGATACCGCATCGTGTCGGGAGGAACCGACACGCACCTTCTCCTGGTGGACGTCTTTTCGAAAGGTGTCCTGGGGAATGTGGCGGAGGAAGCCCTCGACCGGGCCGGCATCACCGTGAACAAGAACACTATCCCGTTCGACCGGAACCCGCCGCTCAAACCGAGCGGAATCCGGATCGGATCGCCCGCGCTCACGAGCCGGGGCATGGGACCCGGCGAGATGCGGACCATCGGGGGTTGGATCGCCGAGGTGCTGGAGAACCCTGAGGACGAGAAAACGGCCGCGAGAGTCCGGAACCAGGTCTTGGAACTCTCGCGGCGTTTTCCTCTTTACGCTTAACGCTCCGAACCCAGGCGCCGGTAGTACTCCTCGACTAGCGGGCGGATCCCGGCCGGGATGTCGTCCTCGCGGGCCACGCGAATGTTCTCGCGCCCCAGGATCAGCTGCAACTCGCGGCTGAGGGCGAGCTCGATCGACCTCAACGGATCGATGATATTCCGCGTCAGCGCTTCGATCTCTGCCGGGTTGGCCACCTGGGCGTTGGCCGCCTGCCGCCGCATGGCTTCGGTGACCTGACCGATCTCGCGCCGGATCTGCTCGCCGATGGGGCTGTCTTCGGGCAGCAAGCCTCCGATCCGCTCGAGATCGCGGAGACGCTGCTCGTACTCACGGGCGATCTGACGCGGATCATAACCCGGGCCGAGGACACCACCGTTGGGTCCGCCGGCAAAGCCACCGACCTGATTGCCGCCCTGCTGACCGCCGCCTTGCTGGCCCTGCTGGCCTTGCTGGCCCTGCTGGCCCTGCTGGCCCTGCTGGCCTTGCTGGCCCTGCTGGCCTTGCTGGACTTGCTGGCCCTGCTGGCC
>CAZTTI010000141.1:0-3525 GCA_964615925.1 uncultured Solibacteraceae bacterium | reverse complement strand
CAGGTCATCATTCAGGTCGAGGACGAGCAGGAGCCGACCGAGCAGATCATATGGGGCGACGGGACAAAATTACTGTAGGTCTCGACATCGGGACGACGAAGATCTGCACGCTGATCACCTCGGCGCCGAACGGCATGCCCGAGCCGATCGGCTTCTCCCGGATCGATTCGCGAGGTTTGAAGAGGGGCGTCGTCGTGAACCTCGAGGAAACCGTCGACGCGATCCGCCGGAGCGTGAAGGAAGCCGAGGTCATGGCCGGCGTCGAAGTCGACGAGGTTTTCGTCGGGCTCGCCGGGCCCCATATCCGGAGTTCGAACAGCCGGGGAGCGATCCCGCTCGCTTCGCAGTCACGGGAGATCACACGCGAGGACGTTCGCCGGGTCATCGAAACGGCCCGGGCCGTGGCGCTCGCGCCGGATCGGGAGATCATCCACATCATTCCCCAGGAGTTCATTGTCGACGATCAGGAAGGAATCGGCGACCCGCTCGGAATGGTCGGGACGCGCCTCGAGGTCAACGTCCATATCGTGACCAGTTCGGTGAACGCGGCCCAGAACATCGTGACCGCCGTCCACCGCAGCGGTCTCAAGGTGGCCGATACCGTGCTCGAGCCGATCGCCGCCGGCGAGGCCACCGTGACCGAGGACGAACGCGAATTGGGATGTGTGCTGATCGACATCGGCGGAGGAAAGACCGATGTCGCAATCTACCATCAGGGCGCGGTCCGGCATACGGTCGTCTTGCGCGTAGGGTCGGACCATTTCACCAACGACATCGCCGTGGGGCTCAGGACGCCGATCCCGGAAGCCGAACGGCTCAAGCGCGAGTTCGGGTGCGTCGTGGCTGCGATGGCCGACGACGAATTGACGTTTGAGTTCGCCGGCGCGGGATCCCGGCAATCGCGATCCATCGGCCAGCGGGTGCTGAGCGACGTTCTCGAACCCCGCGCCGAGGAGATCATTCGTTTCGTGCGCGACGAGATCCGCGCTTCGGGTTACGAGCGTCAGTGTGGCGCCGGCGTGATCCTCACCGGTGGTGGGGCCCAGCTCGGGGGCATGCCGGAACTCATCGAGGAGTTGCTGGACCTGCCGGTACGGCGGGGTGTTCCCGTCGGATTTGCCGGAGGCTTCGGCGGTTTCAGCGACGAACGTTTCGCCGATCCGGCGTTCGCGACCGTCGTCGGACTGGTCTCTTTCGGCGAGCGCCGCCGCCGCACGCAGGAGTTTCATGACAGTTCGAGTTCGCCGATCAAACGATTGGTATCCCGGATCTGGAGTTTGATCTGACCTCTGGGGTCAGGAGGGGGAAGCATTGCCGAAAGTCTCCAACAACTTGGCCAGCGAGAATGCCATCCGTTTCCTTTTCGACGAAGAACGCGTCGTCGGTGCCTGCATCAAGGTCATCGGCGTGGGAGGCGGCGGGTCGAATGCCGTGAACCGCATGATCGACGCGGGGGTCGAAGGAGTCGAGTTCCTGGTGGCGAACACCGACACCCAGGCGCTCAAGCAGAGCAGGGCGCCGGTCAAGATCCAGATCGGCGCCAAGCTCACCAAAGGTCTCGGTGCGGGGGCCAACCCTGAGGTCGGCCGCGAGGCCGCGCTCGAGGACACCGACAAGCTCATGGACGCGCTCGAAGGCGCGGACATGATCTTCGTGACAACGGGGCTCGGCGGGGGTACCGGAACCGGAGCGGCCCCCGTCGTCGCCAGTCTCGCGGCCAGCCTCGGCAGCCTGACCGTGGCGGTCGTCACCAAACCTTTCGCGTTCGAAGGCCGGAAGCGGATGGCCCAAGCCGAGCGCGGGTTAACCGAACTGAAGGAGGCCGTCGACACCGTCATCACGATTCCGAACGAACGGCTGCTCGAGACGCTCGAAAAGGGGACGAGCCTGTTCGACGCGTTCCACATCGCCGACGACATACTCCGCCAGGCCGTTCAGGGGATTTCGGATCTGATCACGGTCCCCGGCCTGATCAATCTCGATTTCGCCGACGTCAAGACCGTCATGCAGGGCATGGGCATGGCGTTGATGGGAACCGGCGTCGCGTCCGGGGAGAACCGGGCCGTGGAGGCCGCACGGCGTGCCGTGTCGAGCCGGCTGCTCGAGGACGAGTCCATCCAGGGCGCGCGCGGCGTGTTGATCAACATCACCGGCGGCAGCGATCTGCTGCTCCACGAGGTGAGCGAAGCCTCGGGCATCATTCACGAAGCCGCCGACTCGGAGGCCAACATCATCTTCGGCGCGGTGCTCAACGAGAGCATGACCGACGAGGTCAAGATCACGGTGATCGCCACCGGCTTCGAACACGGCGCTCCGGACAGGGCCGTGCCCTCGACGACGGTGGAGAGGCGGGAGCCCGAGGACCAGCCCGACCTCGAGATCCCGGCGTACATGCGGATCCGCCGGGCGTCGAGCTGATCCGGCTCAGAACGCCTGCCCGATGCTGAAGAAGAACGTTCCGCTCCTCTCGCCGGGCTTGCGATTCAGGTTGAAGCCGTAGTCGGCGCGCAGCAGGAAGAAGGGCGTGCGGACCCGGAGCCCCACGCCCGCCGATGATCGCAGGTGGAACGGGTCGAATTTCCGGACCGATTCGTAGACGTTGCCGACGTCGAAGAACGTCACTCCGTCGAAGATATTGAAAAGCGGGAACCGGAGTTCGTTGTTGAGCATCAACACGGCTCCGCCGCCGATGGGGACGATCTCGTCGTTCCTCAGCCCCCTCGGGCCCACCGTATCCTGCTCGAAACCGCGGATCGTCGTGCCGCCACCGGCGAAGAACCGTTCGCCCGGCGGCACCTGGCTTCCGTTCAGTCCTTGCGCCAGTCCCAGGCGAGCGCCGACGGCATACACGAGGCGGGATTTCATCCGACCGCCCGAGTAAGGGATTTCGACGGGTTCGGAGAGCGGGCGGTACCGGAAAAACTGTCCGAAATATCGAATCAAACCGTTGTCCGACCCGAGTATCTCGGGAGCATACGCGAACGAATGGGTCATGAACGCCCCTCGCGACGCGTCGAGCAGGTCGTCGCGCGTGTCGCGGGTGAGCGTCACGCTCAAAGGCGCGACGTTCGAGACATCGAACGGTTCATTCTCGACCACTCCGGTTTCGTCGTCGCGGATGAAGCTCCGGGAGTGCAGGAAGCTGTAACCGTACGTCATGATGAACGCGTCGCCCAGCCGGGCCTCCTGCTGCAGGTCGAGGCCCAATTCGCGTGTGACCTGGGCCGTCACGCGTTCCTCGCGCGCGAAGATCCCCGCGTCGGACTGGAACGGGAGCCGCAGCAGGGCGGGCTGACTGAAGTAGGTCCGGGCCTCGCGCAGGCGGCCGTCGTAGCGCAGACGCAGTCCTACCGTGCGCGCATTTCCCAGGGAGTTCTGGTTTCGGAGATCGACGGTTCCGCCGGGGCCGCGTTCGGTATCGTAGAAGGCACCGTAGCGAATCGAATACGGTGGAACCTCGCGGACCTCGACGCGCAGACGGACGGGAAGGTCTCCGGCAAGGTCGCCGGGTTCGCCGGCCTCGGC
>CAZTTI010000140.1:0-10699 GCA_964615925.1 uncultured Solibacteraceae bacterium | reverse complement strand
ACGTCCAGTTACGTCACGTGTGGTTCGCCACGCCGCGTCTGGTTCAGGACATTTCCTTCAACGTCCAGCGCAATTCGAGCGAAACGATCCCCAGGACGATGGGCGTTCAGATCAACGTTCCCGGATCCTTCAACGGTGGTGGTGGCGGTCGGAACTCGAACCGGACGCTGAACCATCAGTTCAGCGCCCTGTGGATATACACGGCGGAGCGATATGCGATCCGCACCGGCGGGTCTGCGATCCGGCGGTACATCGACCGGACCGACGAGGAGAACTTTCAGGGGACGTTCACGTTTCCCAACCTCGACGCTTTCATCGCCGGCGAGCCGTCCATTTATACGGTGACGGTCGGGGATCCGTCGCTGGACTACGCGCAAGTCGAGTGGAACGCCTATTCCCAGTTCGAACAGAGCCTGAGCGACCGGCTGACCGTGTTCTATGGAGTGCGTTACGAACGCCAGACGAACCTCGATGATCCGAACAACATCGACCCGCGGATCAGCTTCGCGTACGCACTGGAGCGATCGACCGTGATCCGCGCGGGAGTCGGCGTCTTCCATCAGCGGATCCAGAACGGGGTGGAGTTCGACCTCTTGCGGCTCGACGGCACGCGTCAGGCCGAGATCGTCGTCGAAGATCCCGGTTTTCCGGATCCGTTCGAAACCGGCCCGGGAGTCCCGACCCCGCCGGAGTCGAGACGCGTCCGCGCCGACGATGTCGTCGCACCTTACGAGGTCAACACGTCGTTCCAGATCGAGCGGAACTTCCCGGCGAATCTGTTCGTGACCGCGGCGTTCGACTATTCGCGTGGTTTTCACGGCCTTCGAAGCCGAAACCTGAACGCCCCGTTGCCCGGCCGGATCGAACGTCCCATCCCGGAAGAGGGCAACGTCTGGCAGTTCGAGTCGACGGGCCTCCAGTCGCAGAAGGCGTTTCGCCTCGGCATGCGGCAACGCTTCAGCATCTTCAGCGTGAACGCAAACTACTCCTACCAGGTGAACGGGACCGACACGACCGGCAACTTCTCGGCGCCGTCGAACAATTACGATCTCCGGGCGGACTGGGCGTCGGTCGGGGAACACAACTTCAGCACCAACATCAACTCCCAGCTCCCTTTCGACGTGTACCTCACGACGAACGTCTCCTACCAGAGCGGCAACCCCTACACGATCACGACGGGAACCGATGACAACCGCGACGGTGTCCTGAATGACCGTCCAGCCGGAGTTTCCCGAAACAGCGAGCGGGGACCGTACCGCCACAACGTGAGCTTCAACATATCGAAGGCGTTTCCGCTCGGCTCCGGCGGTGCGGGGGGAGCGAACGTCAACGTCTACGCGAACATGAACAACGCCTTCAACCGGACGAATCTCGGAACGCCGATCGGGAACAGGTCGTCTTCAAGATTCGGACAGTCGGTCAGCGCGTTCAATCCGCGGGAAATCACGGTCGGCATGCGGTTCAGCTTTTGAGGATGTGGACCAGGCAATGGAGGTCACATCGATCACGACCACCGCCGAAACGACGCTCCGATCCGCCACGTCCTGGAACGCCCGCCTTGCGTCGTCGGACATCATGTTCATACCGCCCTGCTGTCCCGCGGAATCGGCGTCCACCCGAACGCCACATCGCCGGCATCAACGATCCGGGGTGACTCTCCGCTCTTCTGCCGCGGCGACGTCGATCACGATCTTGCCCGCGGCCCTCCCGCTCCGCGAGTGTTGCCAGGCCGAGGGGAGATCGGTGAGGGGATACCGCCGTTCGATGACCACGCGGAGTTTGCCCATCTCGACGAGACGGTCGAGGACGCCCAGATCGGCCGCGTTCGACTTCAACATCACGGCGCGCACCTTCTTGCCGGTCACGGGGTTGAGAATGTTCATCAGGAACACGCCGAGGCCAGGCATCGGAGTGACATAACGCCCTCCGCGGCCCAGCAACGAGAGCCAGGGAAACGGGCTGGGCCCCACGCAGTCGAGCACGATGTCGAACGGAGCCTGTCCGGCATATGGATCCGGCCTGTTGTAGTCGATGACCTCGTGCGCGCCGAGTGAAGAGACCATCTCGAGGTTGCGTTCGCTCGACACCCCCACGACCGTGGCTCCGGCGGCCCGCGCGATCTGGACGGCGATGTGGCCGACACCTCCGGACGCGCCGACGACGAGCACGCGTCCGGATGCGCCCTCGAGCGGAAGGCCGGCCTGGTCGCGTAGACCCTGGAGCGCGGTCATCCCGGCCAGGGGGAGGCCGGCCGCTTCCCCGGGGTCCATCCCGGCGGGTGTCTTGGCCAGAACGTCCACTCCGACGACGGCAAACTCGGCGCACGCACCGGTCCCTCCGTTTCGCGCAATCCTCGCGTGCACGCGGTCCCCGACCTTATAGCCCGTAACCCCGGGGCCCAGTTCCGCGATGTCTCCAGCCACGTCGAAACCGGGAACGAGCGGGAGCCGGACCGGCATGACGAGCCGGAGGCTTCCACTCGCCAGCTTCCAGTCGACCGGGTTGACGCTGTTGGCGATCACCCGCACCAGCACCTGGTCGGGGCCCGGCGACGGTCGCGGGATGTCCACCAGCTCGAGGCACTCGGGGCCTCCGTAAGCTCTGTAGATCATCGCGCGCATTATGTCGCCTCCATTCCATTGTCGATTCCCCGCGCCGCCGTCGCCGGAAATGTCACCCTGCGCATCTCCTCGAAAGGGGATCGCGTCGCGGTCGCGAACGGCACCGTGATCGAGCCCGACGGGGACTTGTGGATCTACGATCTCGAGGGTCGTCCAGCCATTCCACTCCTCCGGGACGTCGGTGTCGTCTCCCCCGTTTGAGTCCCGACGGCACCGAGGTCGCATTCACCTCGGGAAGTCCGGGGAGACTGTTCGTCTACCTCCTGCCCGCGGACGGGAGCAATCCGGAACCGCGCCAGGTGGATACCGGCGCGGAGATTTCTCGCATCATCGAGTGGACCGAGGAAGACCAATTCATCCTGAACTCGCCCGGCGGCAGTTCGATCGTTTCCGTTCAAGGCGGCACGCCGCCCGTCGCGTTCCCGGAGACCGATGCCTTCGCGGGCCGGCTGTCCCCGGATGGACGGTGGCTGGCATACACATCGAATCGCACGGGAACGAATGAGGTCTGGGTCCGTGCCTTCTCCGGTGGTAGCGGTATTCGCGTATCGCCTTCAGGTGGAACGCAGCCGGTCTGGTCGCGCGACGGTACTGAGCTGTTTTATCAGCAGGACAACGCGATGATGGTCGTGCGCGTGACCTCCGAAGACGATACTTTTCGGTTCGACGCTCCGGAAGTGCTGTTCGAGATGCCGTTTTCGAGTGAGGACCCGCTATCTTCCTACGACGTCGCACCCGACGGCCGATTTTTGATCCCCTGGCCGACGAACGCGGAGGAAAGCACCTCCCGCGAACCGGGTATCGTCGTGGTTCAGGACTGGTTCGAAGAACTCCAGGCCCTTGTGCCGGTCGAATAGTCGTCCAGCACGGTTCTTTCGAACACCACTCCGGTGTGCCCCCTACTGAAGAGCGCCGTCCGGCCCTTCGCTTCGCCACAGCTCGTTGCCGTCGGGTCCGGTCACGGTGCCGTTGACGTTTCGGGAGTTCGCGTTCTTCGCGCGGATCCCCGTGAAATGGACAACGGTCCCCGGCGGTACCGATTCCTTTCTCCAGCCCTGACGGTAGAGACTGATCGGCGCGCCAATCTGTACCCGGTACGTCAAAACCGCGCCGTCGTCATCGGTCACTTCGACCTGCATGAAGCCATGCGGGTTCACCCACTCGACCTGTTTGACCGTGCCCGTGAATTCGATCGGGCTGTTCTGGTCGAACTCTGCGGATATCGAATGGTGCGCGCTCACCGTCGCCGCGGCTAGGAGAAGACCGCCGGCCAGGAGCGCACAATACGTATTCGTCTTCATCGACACCCCCGATTCGGCTGGAAATAGTTGAGATCTCAAGCCTTGAATGCTCGGATTATATTCGCCCGACTGCTCGTGAAGTCAAGAGATTCGCGCTCTCTCCCGATCGTTGACTCGGCGATATGGCGAATGTAGCCTTGTCGAAAGAAACGGGCGGGTCCGAATCCAGGGAAAAGAAAATGGAGAGAATCGTGAAAACGTGCGCGCGTTGGACGACTACCGTCGGAAGCATGGCCGCTTTGTTGCTGGTGTCGGGGCCGGGCGTTGCACAGGAGCAGCCCCAGCTGACGACCGTGGACGGGTGGTACACGTACGGAGCGCCGGTCCCGGACCTGGAGGGACCTGTGCCGCGGCTGCCCAGCGGCAGACCCGATCTTTCCGGGCAGTGGGCCACACAACGTCGGGCGGATATTACCGATACGCGGATTCCGGGGGCCGTTGCCGAACTCCCCTACACCGAGTGGGGACGGCGGCAGTGGGAAAACTACGATCCGGTGAACGATGGGGACTACGCCGGCAGCTGTCTCCCGTTCGGCTGGTCGCGACAGGTCCACGGACCGCGGCTGACACGCTTCGTTCACACCGAGGACATGTTGGTGGTCCTGGCCGAACAGAATACGTGGTTTCACGTCGTGTACCTGGACGGACGCCCGCATGATCCGAACATGTATCCCACGTGGTGGGGTGATTCGGTGGGCCACTGGGAGGGAGACACGCTGGTGGTGACGACGCACAACATGAATGGCTACATCAAGCTCGACACCGCCGGTCATCCGATCTCGAGCCAAGCCACGTTCACTCAAACTTTCAGGCGCGTCAACTTCGGGACGATCGAACACACCTTCACCGTGGACGATCCCAAGACGTATACCGAGCCTTTCACGATTCGCAACACCTGGCCTCTGGAATCCATGAGGATCAAGATGCTGGAATACTCCTGTATGGAGGGGAACCTGGAGAACCTCGTCACCGGCTCGATCACCCCCTGGAGGCCACCCGAAGGCGACGATGCGCCCTAGCCTCCCTTCCTGAAGCTATGTACGCGTGATTGAGCCCGGCTCCAAGCTCGCGCACTACGAGATCGTCTCCGCCCTCGGCAAAGGCGGCATGGGAGAGGTCTGGCGCGCACGCGATGCGAAGCTCGGCCGTGAAGTCGCGATCAAGACTCTGCCCGACGCGTTTTCGAAAGACGCCGACCGGTTGGCGCGGTTCGAACGCGAGGCCAAGATGCTGGCGGCGCTGAACCATCCCAACATCGCCGCGATCTACGGCCTGGAAGAACACGAGGGCACGCGATTCCTCATACTCGAGCTGGTCGAAGGCGAAACGCTGGCCGAACGCCTCCACCGAGGCCCGCTATCGATCGAAGATTCGCTCAAACTCGGGCTCCAGATCGCTGAAGCCCTCGAAGCCGCCCACGATAAAGGCGTCATCCACCGCGACCCGACGGACTACACTACTGGCCCGAGCACCTCCCGGAGGGCAACGCCGTCCTGTTCACGATTGTCCGCGGGGCCGGCTCGGTGAACCACCAGGTCGCGGTGCTCGATCTGGATTCGAACGAACAGACCATCCTCATACCGGGAGCCAGTCATGCCCGGTACGCCGAGAGCGGCCACGTCGTCTACGCGATCGACGACACGCTCTGGGCCGTCGGGTTCGATGCGAACCGCCTCGACGTCCTCACCGATCCGGTCCCCGTCGTCGAAGGCGTGGCGACGACGCCGGCGAACGGGGTCTCGCAGTTCGATATCGCATCGAACGGGTCGTTGGCCTACATCACCCAGATCGGCCCCCTCGACGCGGCTGACGGACTTCCGCTGACCCGGCTGACGATCTTCGACCCCGACGGCAACACCCAGTTGCTTGGCGCACCACCGCGCGCCTATCGAAACCCCCGCATCTCCCCGGACGGCGACCAGGTCGCGGTCGAGATCGTCGACGGCGATCAGAGCTCGATCTGGATCTACAACCTTTCCGAAGGTTCCGCAATCCGGCGGCTGACGCAGGTATCGGAAGGGAACAACACGCGTCCGCTCTGGACACGCGACGGCGAGCGGGTCACGTTTGCGTCCGATCGTGACGGAACCCAGAGCATCTACTGGCAGCCGGCCGACGGCAGCGGCCCAGCAGAACGGCTCACGGTGGCCGAAGAAGGGACGCTCCACTATCCCGATACCTGGTCGCCGAACGGCGAGCTGTCGTTCGGTTTTACCCGGGGGGCTCCGGGAGCGGGAAACTGGGAGGTCTGGATCCGCGACGCCGACGGTGACAGCGCGGCCTTCTACGACCTGCCCGAACGCAATCAGTTCGGTTCGGCATTTTCTCCCGACGGGAACTGGCTGGCGTATACCTCGGCCGAATCCAACCAGAACGCGACGGAGTTTCGAATTTTCGTCGCCGCGTACCCGTCGGGCACGCGCTACGAGGTGGCCGGAAACGGGGTATCGTGGCCCGTGTGGGCCCCGAACGGCGACGCCCTCTACTATCGGCTTCCCATCGGAGACGGACGCGTGCCGACGCTCAACAGCGTCTCGATCGAAACCGAGCCAGTCTTCAGATTTTCGGCTGAAGAGAACGTTTTCGTTCAGGGCTTCAGTGTCTTTCAGAACTACCGCGATTACGACCCGCTTCCCGACGGCACCGGCTTCATCATGCTGACACCGGCGGACGAGCCCACGGGCCAACCGGACGCGACGACCGATACCGATCCCCTACCCGACCCGGAAGTCATTCTCGTGCAGAACTTCTTCGAGGAGTTGAACCGGCTGGTTCCCGTGCCGTAGGTGTTTGCTTTGTGGGCGAGCGTCTCGGTGCCGCTCGAGTAGGCGGTCGACGCGCCCATGCCGCTTTGTGTCGATTCCCATCCGCAGGCTGGTCTCGACAGAGAGGAGGATGCCGAAAAGAGGACTCGAACCTCCACGGGGTTGCCCCCACTAGAACCTGAATCTAGCGCGTCTACCAATTCCGCCATTTCGGCTTTCAGGACCTCAATTTAAGGACCGCTCCGGGAATTGTCAACTCGACCCGGGGCGGTCCAAAGCCTGCTCGAACCGTCGAGGCTGGAGTTTCGCTCGACATCGGGCGACCCAACCTGTTTAGCTCTTCGAAATGCGCTACATCCTGACATTCGGAGTTCCGGCGCTGATCGTCGCGCTCTCGGTGCCCATGGTTCTCGGAAAGGTCCCGCCTAATCGCTTCTACGGCTTCCGCACGCCCCGGACACTGGCTTCCCCCGACGTCTGGTATCCGGCCAATCGGGCGTCCGGCATCTACATGATCGTCGCGGGAGCTTTCTCCCTCGTCTTCAACTCGATGATCCTGGTCGGCTTCCCCGACTGGCCGCTCGGTCTCCAACTTCAATGGATGACGGGGGCGACGTTGATTCCCCTCCTCCTGAGCCTGGTCGCTTCCCTGTTCTACCTCCGACGCCTCTGAGCCGCCCGTTGCGCCCCACTCCGCGGTGTGACACAAATGACCCGTGGGCAAACGAACCGACCGGAGACGACCTCGCGGGATGACAAAGGAAGACGTCCTCGAATACATCCGCAAACAGGACGACCGGTCCGCCGGCTTCCGCCAGATGATCGAGGACTTCGACGCCGACGGACCCGCCCGGCGGCAACTGAAGGAGATCCTCGGCGAACTGGTCCGGGACCGGCAACTGGTCCGGCACCGCGGGAATCGATTCGAGGCGCCGCGGACCTTGCCCCTGGTCCACGGAAGGATCACGATCCACCCGGACGGCTACGGTTTCGTCGTTCTCGAGGAATCCGTCCCCGGCATTTCCGGGGACGTCTTCATTCCACCACATGCCGTCGGCTCGGCAATGGAAGGCGACCGGGTCGCGGTGGCCATCGTCGCAACGGAACGCGCCGAAGGGCGTGTGGCACGCGTTCTGGAGCGTGCGCGTTCAACCGTGGTCGGCCAACTGCGCTATGACGGCCGGACCTACTTCCTGACGCCCGCGGACAGAAAGCTTCCCGAAAAGATCCTCGTGACCGGCGAAGTCTCCGAACACAAGGACAAGATCATCGAGGTCGAGCTCTCGAACTTCGGATCGCCGTCGCTCTGGCCCTCGGGAAAGTTGATCTCCGTCATCGGTTTCATCGACGACCCGGACGTCGAGACGACCGTCATCATGAGGAAATACGGGCTCGAGGTCGAGTTCCCTGAAGAGGTCGAAGCCGATGCGCACGCGATTCCGCTCGAGATCGATGAGGACGAGATTCGAACGCGCACCGACTTCCGCGATCGCGAGACCCTCACGATCGATCCGGCGACGGCCCGGGACTTCGACGACGCGGTCGATGTCGTCCGGCTTACCGACGGAGGGTGGGAACTCGGCGTGCACATTGCCGACGTGGCCCACTATGTCCGGCCCGGCTCGCCCACCGATCGCGAAGCCCGGCAGCGGGGATGTTCGGTCTACTTCCCCGACCGGGTCGTCCCCATGTTGCCCGAGCGGCTCTCGAACGACATCTGTTCGCTGAACCCGCACACGGACCGTTTGGCGATGTCGGCCATCATGACGGTGGACTCCGAAGGGCGCGTTGTGGGGAGCCGCTTTGCGAACTCGGTGATTCGTTCGCGAGAACGCACCGACTACGGGACGGTCCAGAAAATCCTCGATGGCGACGGCGCCGTGCGCAAGCGGCACCACAAGATCGTCGGCGCGGTGGAAATCCTGGGGAAGCTGGCCCGCATCATGCGCGAACGCCGGTGGGAGCGCGGCACGATCGACCTGGACCTGCCCGAACCGGAACTCTCCTACGACGAATCCGGCGAGGTCGTGGGCATCGTCAAGGCGGACCGGTATGCGTCCCACCGGCTGATCGAAGAGTTCATGATTGCGGCCAACGAAGCCGTCGCGCGGCATCTCGAGAAAGAGATGCCGGCCACGATCTTTCGCGTGCACGACGCGCCCGATCCGGAACGCGTCGGCGATCTCGGGGACACGCTCGCCGCGCTCGGCCTCCGTTTCCATCCGAAACAGGTCACCCCCCGCGCCTTCCAGCAGTTCCTGGAATCCATCGCCGGGCGTCCCGACGAGCAGATGATCTCGTTCCTCGTCCTCCGGTCGTTCCGGCAGGCGGTGTATTCGACGATCAACGTCGGGCATTTCGGCCTCGCCTCGCGGTCGTACCTGCACTTCACCTCTCCGATCCGCCGTTATCCCGACCTGGTCGTGCACCGCATCCTGAAAGCGCGCCTCACCGGCAGCCGCCAGCCCGGTTACGTCCCCGGCGAGCTCGAGTCGATCGCGCGGACCTCGAGCGCGAGAGAACGCATCGCGGACATGGCCGAGCGCGATCTGTTCGACTGGAAGCGGATGAACCTCCTCGAGCAGCACCTCGGCGACACGCTCGAGGCGGTCATCATCGGCGTCCACCGCCGGGGGGTCCGGCTGGAGCTCGTGGACTACTTCATCGAGGGAGATCTCGCCGTCGACGACATGGACGACGACTTCTACGAATTCGATCCCCAATCACGCTCGCTCATCGGACGAGGAACGCGGCGCAGGTATCGTCTGGGCCAGACGCTCAAGGTCCGCGTGGCCCGGATCGACAAGCTGCTGGGGCGAGCGTACTTCGTTCCCGACACTGAACAAGGAAAGCGAACCCGGCGGCGAGGGAGCGAATAGGCCCTTCCCGCCACGTCGGAATCCGTCTAAAATCGGAGGTTTCCGCCTGCCGGCGTAGCTCAGGGGTAAGAGCGAAGGTCTCATAATCCTTAGGTCGGAGGTTCGATTCCTCCCGCCGGCACTCGGCCGAACTCTCGACGAAGGGGTTCGGCCGTTTTTTTCGGGGACAGTGAGCAATTTCCTTGGAAGTGCAATAAACGGCCGATGGCTAGGCGGGAAATTGCTCACTGTCCCCGAAAAAAAGTAACCAGCGGCGGATGTCGGTCCGCCGCTGGTCCCAGGAATAGGGAACGCGGAGGACAACCTGGAGGACAACCTTCGAATGACTTGGCAGCTGCCTTCCGCGCCGGAGATCTGAGGTAGCCGCATTATTCCCTTCGGGGGAGACAGCGCAGGTCCCACTCGTCAGGAATTGCCCTTCGTTCCGAACTGCATCAGGTCGTCCGGATGCTCGAGCCAGTAGTCGGGGGCATGGGGCTCGAGGTCGTCGCGCGTGAAGGGCCCCCACATCGCGGCCGCGGTCCGGACTCCCGCGGCGCGACCGGCCACCATGTCGTGGGTGGAATCGCCGACGAAGACGGTCTCGGAAGGAGACCGCCCCAGCTTCTCCAAAGCCATCAAGACCGGTTCCGGATGCGGCTTCGCGTTCTCGACATCGTCGGCGCCGATCAGCACATCGAACAGCCCGTCGTAGCCTCCGGCGGCCAAGCCGCGTTCGAGGCCCCCGTGCATCTTGCTGGTCACGACGCCCAGCGTGAGGCCGGCGCGATGGAGCGCCTGGACCGCGTTCCTCACGCCCGGGTACTCCTCGACCATCCGGTCGTGACAGTCCTTGTTGTGGGTCACATAAGTCTCGATCATGGCCTGGATCCGGTCGGCGTCTTCTGTGAAGTGGCGAAACTGGATCCGAAGCGGGATGCCCAGGTGCTTCATCCAGACCGCATCGGGGACGGGGTCGAAGCCGTGGGCTTCGACCGTATGGCGGTAGCTGGTCAGGATCAGATCGATCGTGTTGATCAACGTTCCATCCAGATCGAAGAGCACGGTTGTAATATCGGATCGAGATGTCATGCCGGTGCATCCAGGTTCGGAAGGTGCCGCTTCCCGGAAAGGCGGGAGTATACCAGTACACG
>CAZTTI010000139.1:0-2604 GCA_964615925.1 uncultured Solibacteraceae bacterium | reverse complement strand
GGACTCGCTGCGACTGACGAAGACGAACACGCTCCCCGCATACACCCCGAGGACGGCGAGCATCACCCCGACATTCCACAACGTCAGGCGGACACGCACACTCAAGGGATAGCGACCGCTCAAGGTTGCGCCTCGCTCAGCATGAAGCCCACACCCCGCACGGTGTGAACCAGCTTCGTTGAAGGCTCCACATCGATCTTTCTGCGAAGCCGCGCGATATGAACGTCGATAACATTATTCAAGGGAGTGGCCCGATCGGTCTCTTTCCAGACATCGCGCGCGAGCATCTCACGGGGAACGGTCTGGCCCCGGCGGCGCATCAGATACTCGAGAAGCTCGAACTCGCGGTTGGTCAGTTCGATGAGGTTGCCCGCCCGCTGCACGCGACGCGTCACGAGATCCATGTCGAGGTTGCCGGACCGGAGCTTCAGTGTTTCCTCGCGGCGTCCGCGCCGGAGCAAGGCCCCGATGCGGGCCACCAGCTCGGAAAATGCAAACGGCTTGACCAGATAGTCGTCCGCGCCGCTGTTCAACCCGGACACACGGTCTTCGACCGAGTCGCGGGCCGTCAACAGGAGGACTGGAGTGCGGACGCCCCGCTCCCGCATCGTTCTGAGGACGGCGAACCCGTCCCGCCCGGGCAGCATGACGTCGAGCAGGATCACGTCGAACTGCTCCGTCGTGATCCGGAAAAACGCGTCCTCGCCCGTTGCCGCCACGGCCACGTCGTAGTGCTCTCCTTCGAGGCCCTCGCGGAGGGCCTGGGCCACCTTTTTTTCATCCTCGACCACGAGGATCCGCACGTCAAACCTCTTCCCCGATCAGAACCCGTCGAATCCGCGAACAGTTCTATCTTAGTCGGATCATAGAGGGGACCTTCGCCGATCGCGTGGAATACTTTCTGAATTCTCATTCAGGATTCGGGCTCCGCGGCCCGGAACGCAACAGGCCCCGGCAGATCGCGCGGGGCCTGTTGTCCTGGACGCGGGTCGCCCCGCGGCTCAATCGAGCTTGGGGGTCGGAGAGAAGAACGGGTCCCCGAAATCATCCACGAGGTCCAGCAGGAACCGGTTGTTCTCCTGGCAGATGTACTCCTGCAGCTCGCCGCCCTCGACCCAGTCGATGTCCCAGGCGATCGTCCACGGCTGAGTGTACGCCCCCGGATCGTCGATCGTCGTCTCGTAGCGCAGCGTGTTCCGGTCGGGCCGCGTGATCCGCTCGATGGTCTGCAACTGCTCGGTGTGCATGTGCCCGCCGTAGTCGAGCCACGTCTTCTCGTTGTATCCGACGGTGTCGATGACGAGCGTGTCGCCTTCCCAGCGCCCGACGGAGTGCCCGAAGTAGGTCGGGTTCAGGATTTCCGGATCCGGATGTTCGCGGCCGTCCATGTGGATCTCGCGCCAGACGTGGGCCCCGCCCTCGAAGATCACGATGATACGGTCGTCGTCCTGGATGACCTCGGCCGGATAAGGCGTTCCGAACGCCCGCGGCCCGCCGGGCGGGAGACAGAATCCTTCCGGATCGTACGCGACGTTGTTCGAGGCGTTGTAGGCATGCATAGCCTCGGTCCAGGGCTTGAACGGGGGGCGGATGATCGGATCTCCGTCTTCATCGGTTCCCGCCTGGACGCCTCCGCTCACAATGCGGGCGCCGAAGTTCGTGATCCACGGCAGGTTCCAATAGCCGTTGCCGCCGAGATCGACGGTTCCGTCGGGAAGCCGTGGCGTCGGCGGGGCCGGCTCCGACGAGCCGCCGCGGCCGCGCTGGGCTTCGGAAACGGCCGGGACCGCAACCAGTATGGCCAAGACGGCCGCCGCGGCCACTGTGATTCGGATCAGGGGATGACGCACGTCGTTCTCCTCCTTCCTACGACCTCAGTTCAATGTGACCATCAATTCAATGTCACCAGGAAAGTCCCCATTTCACCGCCGTGGGTGTAGGTGCCCGAATAGCGGCGATTGGTCCAGGATCCCAGGTTCTCGAGGACCCCGGTGGCGACATAGCGCTCGGTGGCCCCGCCACGGACCGGAACATCGGCTTCGATCGTCAGCGTCCACGTCGACGGATCCAGCTCAGCCCGGTCGATGTCGACCGCGTTCGGACCGGGATTAATCTGCCCCGTGATCGCGTTCCCGTCCCAGTCGAGCAGGAGCAGGACGCGGTTGCGGTGCGTCTCGGTCGGCCCCCAATCGCCGCTCCAGGAACCCTTCGCGGGATGTCCGGCCTGCGAGTATGCCCCCACGGCGAGGCCGAGGCAGGCAAAAAGGGCCAGCACACGGATAGCGTTTGCTTTCATCGAGTCACTCCTCTAAAGATGCCGATTCTGAAGGCCCCAATATAGCACCGGAAAAAAGGGAACGCGACAGATCCCGGATATTGATCAAGTGTGAACTCGGCGTCCATCGGGTAGGCGGGCTTAGCGCCCGCCTCCCACACCACCGTACGTACGGTTCCGTATACGGCGGTTCATAAAGATTGAAAGCGGGAATGCGCCTCCGTGAAGGACACCAAGCCCATGGAGCGGAGTGTGGAGGTCGTCACAGCCTGATTCATATGGCTGGCGCCTGCATTCCACCACGGACCGCGACCGTTCCCCGCGGAAAG
>CAZTTI010000138.1:0-4428 GCA_964615925.1 uncultured Solibacteraceae bacterium | reverse complement strand
CTCTCCTGTCAAGTTTGGCAACCAGACTGCTTAACTGAAGTTCGATCGCTCCGAGGCGCGCGTCGACCGATCGATCCTGCTCGGTGAGAAGCGCGACCTTTCGGTTCAGTTCGACGTTCTCGGCCCGAAGGCGCCGGTTCTCGAGGATGCGGTTCACAATGATCTCGATCTGGACGAGCTCGAACGGCTTCGTGAGGTAGTCGAAGGCCCCGGAGCGAACGGAATCGATCGCGGTCCCCAAGGACGAATAGCCGGTCATGACGACCACATGGGTCCGAGGGTCGGATTGACGGGCGGCATCGAGAACGGCCATGCCGTCTACGCCGGGCATGACGAGGTCGGTGACAACGATGTCAAACGCTTCGGAATTCAGGAGTTCGACGGCATCGTGGCCTGAGCGCGCGGACGAGACAGCCAATCCCAGGGAACGCAGGTGATCGGCCAACATCACCCGCATGCCGGAGTCGTCATCGACGACGAGCAGCCGGACACCGGAAGCCGGGAGATCCGAGATTGGAGCCATACGACAGGATAATCGGCCGGGGAAAAAAGATCTTTAGTGAAAAAAACGCGTCGCCATCCTATAATTTTTCAAAATTTTGACGCGAATGCTGGAGGCATACTATAAAGTGGCTAATAATCAGGTACTTATAGTCGAAGACGAGCCCGTACTCCGGGAGGCTATCGTCGACATGTTGACACGCGACGGGTTCGACGTCGAAGCGGCCAGTTCAGCGGAGGAAGCGGCCGAGAAGCTCTCTCTCGATGTTTACGACGTGCTGCTGACCGATCTCCGGCTTCCCGAAAAGGACGGCATCGAACTGCTCGAGGAAACTCTGTTCAAGTACCCGGAAACCGTGTGCATCCTCATGACGGGCCACGGGTCGATCGACAACGCCGTCGATGCGATCCGCAAGGGTGCATTCGATTACCTCACCAAACCGTTCAAGCTGATCGAGCTGGCGCCCAGAATCCGCAAGGGATTGAAACAACGGGACCTCCGGTTCGAGAACCAGTACCTCAAGGAACAGCTCAAGGAACGCTATTCCTTCGGAAACATTGTGGGCAGCGGCCGGCCGATGAAGCAGATCTTCGAGTTGATCGAAACCGTGGCCGGCCTGAACACGACGGTCCTGATCCAGGGCGAAACCGGGACCGGCAAGGAACTCATCGCCAAGGCGATTCACTTCAACAGCCCGAGACGCAACCAGAAGCTGGTGAGCATCAACTGTGGAGCGATCCCCGAAAACCTGCTCGAGTCGGAGCTGTTCGGACACGTCAAGGGAGCGTTCACCGGGGCCATCCAGACGCGGGTCGGCCGCTTCGAGCAGGCCGACGGCGGGACCCTCTTCCTGGACGAGATCGGGAGCATGCCCCTCCCGCTTCAGGTCAAGCTGCTGCGGGTCCTCCAGGAACGGGAGTTCGAGCGTGTCGGCGGGAACTCCACGATGAAGGTCGACGTGCGCATCATTGCGGCCACCAGCGCGAAACTCCAGGAGATGGTCCAGGAGGGCACGTTCCGGGAGGACCTCTACTATCGGTTGAATGTCATCCCCGTCAACCTGCCTCCCCTCCGCGACCGCCGCGAGGACATTCCCCTGCTGATCCAGCATTTCGTGGAGCGCTTCAGCGAGATACACGGCATGGAGCAGAAGACGCTTTCTCCGGAAGTGGTCAAGGCGCTCATGAATTATTCCTGGCCCGGAAACGTGCGCCAGCTTGAAAACATCATTGAACGGATGGTGGCGCTGACGGGGAGCCGGACGTCGATCACGGGCGACGACCTGCCCGGAGAGGTCGTCGAGAGCAACGCCGGTCCGATGACGCCCGTCATCGAAATCCCCGATGGCGGAATCAACTTCCCCGATGTGGTCGCAAACATGGAACGCGACCTGATCGTGCAGAGCCTCCGGAAAACCCGGGGCAACAAGAAGCTGGCGGCGGAGCTCCTGAACCTGAAGCGCACGACCCTGATCGAAAAGATCAAGCGGATCGGCCTGGAGCAACATATCTTCGATGCCCCGGCGGCGGTGCGGGAGAAGGTGAACTGACCCGGATCCCAGCCGGGAACTAAACCCTCCCACCGGTCCAGCCGATACCGCCGTTATGGCGCCGCGTCTGGACTCAACTCGAGTACTCGTCGTCGATCCGGACGGCCGTTCCCGGCTTCGAACGTCCTCCGTGCTCTTAGAGGACGGCTTCAGCGTCGAGGAATCCGACGACTTCCTGGATGTGGTCGACCGCGTGAAGGCCGGAGCCCGCTACGACATCATTGTCACGGAGGCGGGGCCTCAGGGGGAGGGTGAAGCGCTGACCCGGCGGTTTTCGCTGCTGGACCCGTCCATCGCGACGATCCTGATCGGAAACGGATCGGGCCTGACCGGCCCGCAGGCTCTCCGGGCGATGCGATCGGGAGCCTTCGACATTCTCGCCTCCACGTTCTCGTCGACCGAGTTCCGCCACGTCATCCACCGGGCATGCGCCCGGAGGAACCTGCTCTTGCGGGACCGGCGCGCGACCGACCGCATCGAAGAAGAGATCCGGCGGCGGGAACGAGCCGTGCGTGGCCTCCGGGGATTCCTTCCCGGGACCGGGTTCCCCGTGGCCGCCACCGTGAGCGATCAGAGAGAACGGTTCCTTCGCGCGGCGCGGCGTTTCATGAACTCGGTTGAAACCGCGGACCCGGTGGCCTCTTCCCCTGGACACGCGATGCGCGTGGAACGCTACGCCACGTTCCTCGGACGACAATCGGGACACCTGGATGACCGCGACATCTTTCACCTCGCCGCTGCCGCGTTGTTCCACGACATCGGCAAGATTCGGTCCGAGGACAGCGACACGCACGTCCGCTCCCACCCCGTCATCGGAGGGCGTATGGTCCGGGCCCTTCACGGGATGGACTTGGAGCCCTCCGTGCGTCACCACCACGAACACTACGACGGCGCGGGTTTTCCGGATGGCCTCCGGGGCGATGAGATCCCGTTCGAGGCGCAGATCCTGCTCGCCGCCGACGGCTTCGATCACATGACTCATCCCCAGGCCGGAGAAGGATCTCTGCCGGCCCAAGCCGCCGTCGAAGAGTTGGTCAAAGGATCCGGACGGCTGTTTGCGCCGGGAGTAGTCGAGATCGTCCGCGCGAACGCGGACGCGCTGGATCGGGCCGGCCCATCCGGCCCCAAAGAGCCCGTCGACTTCGCCCGGGCCTCGTGACCGGCCGGCCCGACTCCGCAACCCTATAGTGGATTCCTCTGGATGCCGATACTGGGGGCGAGTATGGCTCTTGAGAGGAACTATTGATGCCCTGGTCAGCCAAATTCGGCCTCCGGTTCGCCGGGTCGTCGATCCACACGAACGTGCCTCCGCGGCCCGGCGTGTTCGGGATCTACAACGCAACCGGGTGGCTGTTCATCGCCAAATCGACCGATCTGCGCAATTCCCTCCACAACTGTTTCGTTCAGAGAAACTACCTCTGGCCCGATAGCGGGCCCTCCGGCTTCACATTCGAGCTCTGCGATCCTTCCGAGTGCGAGGAGAGGCGAGACCAACTCGTCCTCGAATACTCGCCGAGCGGTCCCCGAATCGCAAAACATCCGAAGGCCACACTGGCCCAATAACGGACCCTCGACATCTGCGCGAGCAAGAGAGCCGACGGCCGCGCCGACGGGTTGAAAGAACGCAGGAAGGGAGTCGGCGGCACGCGGCCATTGCTGGCCGCGAACCGCCTTTCACGGTAGAAGCTGAGAGAGTTAACGGAGCAGGCTCAACACCGCGGCGGACGACTGGTTCGCCTGGCCGAGGGCCGCGAGGCCGCTCTGGGTCAGGATGTTGAACTTGGTCAGCATCGCGGCTTCCTCGGCGATATTGGCGTCGCGGATCCGGGACTCGGATGCGCGGACGCTGACCGACATGGTCTGCGCCTGGGAAACGGCGAAGCTGAGCCGGTTCATCGCCGCACCGACGCGGCCCTGGACCGTGCCGAGACTCCCGATCGCGGACTGCAGCGCGGCAATCGCCGTGGCGGCGTTGGCCTGGCTGGTGATGTCCTGTGTGCTGATACCGAGACCCTCGGAGTCCGCGGCCGCGGTCAGCGCGAACGAGACGTACGTCACCGCCACCGACGTCGCCGTCTGAGTGTTGCCGACGAAGACCGATCGGGCGCTGAGGTTCGCGTTGCCGGTCTCCAGACCCGCCGCCGTCGCGTTACGCGTGATCTCCGACAGCACCGACTGGAACTCCGAATCCAGGGTCGCCCGGGACCCGGTAAACGTGTCCGAGGCGGACTGGGCGGCCAGCGTGACGGCGCGGTCCAGCAGCGACGAGATGTTGTTCAGCGCGCCGTCTTCGATCTGCAGCTTGCTGATCGCGTCGTTGGCGCTCCGGATACCGACGGTCAGGCCCGTATTGTCCAGCTTGTGCCGGTTGGCCACG
>CAZTTI010000137.1:0-10590 GCA_964615925.1 uncultured Solibacteraceae bacterium | reverse complement strand
GGTCGCCCCGACGGAGACGCAGTATACGGGTGAGATCGTGTCCTTCAATCTCGTCGGCAGCGATCTCCGGGACTTCTTCCGCGTCATCGCGGAGTTGAGCGGGCTGAACATCATTCTCGATGATAGCGTGACCGGTCAGTTGACGCTGGTTCTCAACGACGTTCCGTGGGACCAGGCGCTCGATATCGTTCTGCGGACCAACAGTCTCGGCTACGAGCTGATGGGCAACGTCCTGCGCATCGCGCCCCGGACGGTTCTGGCACAAGAAGACGCCACCGAGCGGCAACTGCGCGAGGACCAGGCGTTGAACGTTCCCTTGGAAACGCGGCCGTTCATTTTGAGCTATACGACCGGAGACGCCGTGTCGCCGCTGGTGACACCGCTTCTTTCGGCGCGGGGGACGATCGTCAACGATCCTCGGCGCAATGCTTTGATCATCACTGATGTCCCGGCGAGCTTCGAGCGGATCGATTCCATGATCGCGTTCCTCGACACGCCGGCGCAGCAGGTCGAGATCGAGGCGCGGCTGTTGTTTGCCTCCAAGCGATTCTCGCGGGAGATGGGCAGCCAGTTCGGCATCGTCGTCGGGAACAACAGCCAGAACACGTTTGGAGGTGCGGGTGCAGCGGCGAGTCCGTTCTCGCGGACCCCGGCGCCGAACCTGTCGGTGAATACGGGTTCATCGGGCTCCGGCGCGGGAGCCGCCATCCCGCTGGTCGCCGACTTCCCGTCGAACGCCACTTCGGGCTTTTCGTTCCTACTCGGCGCGGGAACCGACATCATCCTGGATGAGATCATCACGCTGGCGGAAGCCAACGGGACCGCGAAGCTCCTGTCCCGTCCGCGGGTCGTGACCCAGAACAACCAGGCGGCGACGGTTTCCCAGGGGACGCAGATTCCGGTCCAGACGAACGTGAACAACACGATCAGCGTGCAGTTCATCCCGTTCAACCTGAGCCTGACGGTGACGCCACAGATCACCGACGCTGGGACGATCCTGCTGAATGCCCAGATCGAGAACAGCAGCCCGGACTTCGCGCGCGCGATCCAGGGGGTTCCCTCGGTGACGACCCAGCAGGCCCAGACGCAGGTCCTGATACCGGATGGCGGGACGGCCGTCGTTGGTGGAATCCTGGTGGACGACGATTCGGTCAACGTGGCCCAGATTCCCGGTCTCGGAGACATCCCGATCCTGGGACGGCTCTTCAAGAGCACATCCACGGTGAAGACGACGAACGAACTGCTCTTCTTCATCACGGCCCGAATCAAACCGGCGGATCCCCTCCAGTTCCTGGCCGGGAACGAGCAGGATCAATCGGTGCTCTTCGGAGCGATCGAGCAATAAGCAGGAACCTCCCGGGGGGCGAACCGATCGAGCCCGGCCTGGCCGCTCGTGTCCGCAATGGACGTGGGCGCTGGGCCGGGCTCTACATCATCGCGAGCACATCCCCTGTCGCCTCTCGTCGCCTCTCGTCGCCTCTCGCCGCCTCCCAGCCCCTCCCCGCTTCGGTCTGAACCCCATTCGAGATCCCCCCGGTCTGCTGCTATACTCTTCCAACCCTATGAACTTCAAAGAGATCAAAGAATTGATCGAGATCTTTTCGTCCACGTCGTCGATCGACGATCTGGAGGTCGAACGGTCCGGTGTTCGCGTCCGCATGCGGAGATCGGACGGCCGGGGGCCAGCCGAGGAACGGAAAGCCCCGGAGGCTCCCGCGACACGGGGGGCGGGCCGGACACCTTCGGCGGAACCCGCCCCGCCGGTCGAGGAACCTGGCCTCGCCTATGTGACTTCGCCCATCGTCGGGACGTTCTACCGTTCTCCGAGCCCGGAGGCGGAGCCCTTCGTCAGCGTCGGTGATTCGGTCGAGCAGGGCTCCGTGCTCTGCATCGTCGAGGCCATGAAGCTCATGAACGAGATCGAGGCCGAGCACGCCGGCGAGATTACGAGCATCTTCGTCGAAAGCGGGCACCCGGTCGAATACGGAGAGCGCCTGTTCGCGATTCGTCCCCGCTGAATCGTCCGCAAATCATGTTCAAGAAGGTGCTGGTCGCAAATCGGGGCGAGATCGCTCTAAGAGTCATCAACGCCTGCAAGGAATTGGGGATTGCCACCGTCGCCGTCTACTCGGAGGCGGACCGCCACGCGCTCCATGTCCGCTTCGCGGACGAAGCCATCTGCATCGGTCCGCCGCCCAGTGCCCAGAGCTATCTCCAGATCCCGCGCGTGATCAGCGCCGCCGAAATCACCAACGCCGACGCCATTCACCCCGGATACGGATTCCTTTCCGAAAACGCGCATTTCGCGGAGGTGTGCGCCGAGTGCGGCATCACCTTCATCGGACCATCGGCGGAAAGCATCCGGACCATGGGAGACAAGGCCCGCGCGCGGCGAACGATGGAGCAGGCCGGGCTTCGCGTCCTTCCGGGGAGTCCGGGCGCGATTTCCGATACCGAAGAGGCGCTCGAGGTGGCCCGCGAGATCGGATTTCCCGTCATCATCAAGGCCGTGGCCGGCGGCGGCGGGCGGGGGATGCGCGTCGTCGACGGTGAGGGGGAGTTTGCCGCCACTTTCGAGACGGCCCGCGCCGAAGCGGCTGCGGCTTTCGGCGAGGCCGCGTGTTACCTCGAAAAATACGTCCGAAACCCGCGTCACATCGAGTTCCAGGTCCTCGCCGACAACCACGGCAACGCGATCCACCTCGGTGAACGGGAGTGTTCGATCCAGCGAAGGCACCAGAAGCTCGTCGAGGAAGCCCCGTCGGCTGTCGTCAGCGGCGAGGTTCGGAACCGCATCGGGACCGAGGTCGTCGACGCGATCCGGAAGCTTGGGTACTCCAGCGCCGGAACGATCGAGTTCCTCGCCGATAGCGACATGAACTTCTACTTCATGGAGATGAACACGAGGATCCAGGTGGAACACGGGGTGACGGAGATGATCACCGGAATTGACCTGGTCCGCACGCAGATCCTCGTTGCCGCCGGTGAGGAATTGCCGTACCGGCAAGAGGACGTCGAGTTCCGCGGGCACGCGATCGAGTGCCGCGTGAACGCCGAGGACCCGTTTACACAACGCCCTTCGCCGGGAAAGGTGACGTCGTGGCATCCGCCAGGTTATACCGGGATTCGCGTGGACACGGCGGCCTACGAGGAGTACGTTGTCCCGCACCACTACGACTCGCTCATCGCCAAGGTCATCGCGCACGGGTCGACGCGCGAGGAGGCCATTCACCGAATGATCCGCGCATTGCGGACGTTTATGATCGAGGGCGTCCGCACCACGATCCCCCTGCATCTCCGGATACTCGAAAATGAGGACTTCCGCGCCGCCCGATTCTCGACCCAGTTCCTGGAGGAGTTGCTCCCGAAACTGGTTCAGACGGCATGACGTTCCCCAGACTCTACGGGATCGCCGACGGCGGTTTCGGGGACTCGGTTCGCCTGGGCGAGGCGCTGTTTCGGGGGGGCGTGGAACTGGTCCAGCTTCGCGACAAGACGGCTTCGGCGCGTTCGCTCGTGGAGTCGGCGCGGGCCTTGGTGGAGAAGGCTCCGCCCCGCGCCCGGGTGATCGTCAACGATCGTGTCGATGTTGCGGTCCTGTCCGGAGCCCACGGAGTCCACGTTGGCCAGGGAGACCTTTCCGTTGCCGACATCCGCCGAATCGCTCCGCACCTGATGATCGGGTTGTCCACCCATACGCTGGCGGAGGTGGCCGCCGCCGACGCCCTCGACGTCGACTACATCGCCGTTGGCCCGATCTTCGCCACCCGGACCAAAGCCGACGCGTCTCCCGTCGTCGAGTGCGAGGGACTCGCGGCCGCCCGGAAAGAGACGCTCCGCCCAATCGTGGCCATTGGCGGAATCGGTCCGGAACACCTGGAATCGATGTTCTCGGCCGGCGCAGACGCGGTGGCCATCATCTCTGCCCTGCTCGGCGCACCGGACCCGGCCGCCGCCGCGGCCGAAATCCGGAAGAAACTAGATCGAATTGGAGCCGTCTAATGAATACACGTACGCCGTGGCGGCGTTTCTCGTAAACTGGATGAACACGGATGCCGAAAGAGAATCAGGCGATTCCTCCCGTGCCGCCGAAGGAAGTCGATCGTGAGCGTTTCCGAACAGCATAGCCCGCTCGATCCGGCCGTGCCCCGGAGTTTGTCGCACGCGGCCGTGCTGATCTACATGTTCCGGACGCGGCGCCGGCGCCTCATGCTTTTCCTGCCACCGGAATCTTACGAGCGCTGCGTCGCGGGGCAGCGTGACGGCATCCGCCGCGTCATCCGGCGAATGATGCTCCACCGCAATGCCGCAGTCCGGTGGTTCGGGCGGGTGGGACGGGTCGTCCACCGGTATTACCAGAAGCTTGAGGACCGCCTCGATCCGCTCGAGCGGATGATCAAGGCACTCAACTGTCCCGAGCGCATTGTCGTTCTGCACGCTCCGTCCTCCGACCCCGGCAAGCACTTCCGCGACCTGCTTCGCGGCCAGTTCGTCAAGCATGCGATCTGGCTCGCGATCGACAGTGCGATCGCCGTCGTCTGTCTCGCGTTCTTCTGGGTCCTGGCCCCTCTTCCGGGTCCGAACGTCTTCCTGTATTATCCCGCCTTGCGATCGATCAGCCATTACCGGGCGATTCGCGGGATCCGGCGGGCGCAGAAGGCCGAGGTTTCCTTCCAGGAAGTGTCGGAACTGGAGGCGCTCGAGTTGCACCTCCGGGCCGGCGACAAGGCCGAACAGGCGTGCGAAACGGCCGGCGTCCGGGTCAACGGACTCCATGCATTCCTCCAGAAGATTGCGTAGATCGGACGAGCCCTCCACATCCGAGCACCAGGCGATGGCACCGGCCCGAATCGGGCTGGACGAACTGGCGTCCAGCAACCGGCTGTTTCTCGACTACGTCCGGGCCCCCGAGCGCGTCTCGGCGTTTTTCCCGCGCCGCGGAACCCTGCAGGCGGTTGAGGACTTCGCCCGGAACATCCGGAAAGGTCCGGTCAGTCCGGGGGCCGTTGCGGACGTGCTGGAGCATCAGCAGGTTCGCTGGGGCGTCCGGCCCGACCCGGCCCGCCGCCTGGCGTCGGGTGGGGTCGCCGTGGTGACGGGCCAGCAGGCGGGTCTGTTCACCGGTCCCATGCTCGCGATCCTGAAGGCGCTGACCGCCGTCAAGGTCGCACGCCACCTGGTGTCGAGCGGGATCGACGCCGTCCCGGTCTTCTGGATCGCCTCGGAAGACCACGACCGCGGGGAGATCGCTTCGGCCGACGTCGTCGATTCCGAAGCGCAACTCCAGCGTTTTCAGGTCGTTATGGACGGTCCGCTCGGTAGTCCCGTCGGGCGCCTTTCCTACTCCGGCCAGATTGCCACCGTCATCGACGGTTGTTTTTCGGCACTCGGAAAGCTCGAATGCGCACTCGAGGCCCGCGAACTCGTCGAGAGCGCGTACCAGGCAGGCCGCTCTCCAGTCGATGCGTTTGCGATCATGATGGGAAGGTTGTTTCGCACGACGGAACTCATCTTTCTTGATCCGCTCGATCCGGGGTTCCGGGAACTGGCCCGGCCCGTCATCGCCCGTGCGTTCGCACGGTCCAAAGAGATGGCTGCCCTGGTGCGGGAGCGCACGTCCCGGATCGTCGAGGCCGGTTATCCCGCCCAGGTTCGCGTTGGCGACGATTTCACAGGGTTTTTCTCGATCGAAGAAGGCGAGCGCCGGTCCCTCGCCCCCGGAGACCGGCCGCGGGGAGATCTCAGCCCGAGTGCTCTCGTGCGGCCGATGGTTCAGGACGCCGTGCTGGGGACCGCGGCGATCGTGGCGGGGCCGGCGGAAGTGGCGTATTTCGCCCAGGCGGGGCCCGTTTACGATTGCATGCAGGTCCCGGTTCCTCCTTCGCTTCCACGGATCACGGCCACCATCGTAGAACCCGCTGCCGCCCGCGCCCTTCGCCACTACGGCCTGACGATTCCCGGAGTCTATGCCGGCGAGGAAGAACTGCGCCGGAAGATTGCGGGCGAAGGATACGACATCGGGCGTTTCGGAAGGGCCCGGGAAACCGTGCGCGCTGCGCTCGAGGAACTCCGTCCGATGCTCGAGGGCACCGATCCCACGCTGGACCCGGCTCTCGACACGGCTTTGCGCAAGGTCACCTATCAGGCCGATCGCCTCGAGCGCCGTTTCGTCCATGCCACGACCCGCCGCGACGAAGTGCGCGATCGGGCGGTACGCACGCTCAGGAATCGGCTGGCACCCTATGGAAAGCCGCAGGAACGCGTGCTCTGTCCGTTGGGATTCGTCGCGCGCTACGGGCTCGGTCTCGTGCCGCTCCTGGACCGGAGCCTCGACCTTGACGGCAGTTTTCACCAGGTGATCGAACTGTGAGAATCGGGATCACGTGTTATCCGACCTACGGCGGCAGCGGCGTCGTGGCTACCGAGCTGGGGAAGGAACTGGCCGCGTTTGGCCACGAAGTCCACTTCATCAGCTACTCGCTCCCGATCCGGTTGCACCTCTCCGAGCGGGTCCACTTCCACGAAGTCGAGGTGATGTCTTATCCGCTCTTCGAACATCCGCATTACGAGCTCGTCCTGGCAACGAAGATGGCGGAGGTCTCGGCCCGTTACGACCTGGACCTGATCCACGTGCACTATGCGATCCCGCATTCGATCAGCGCCTTCCTGGCCCGGCAGATGTCGGATCGTCCGGTCCCCTTCGTCACCACGCTTCATGGCACGGATATCACGCTGGTCGGGAACAACCGGGCATACCTGCCGATTACGCGTTTCGGCATCGAAGAGAGCGACGCCGTGACCGCCGTTTCGCACTACCTCCGGGAGCGGACGGTGAAGGAGTTCGGAACACGCCGTGCGATCGAAGTGATTCCGAATTTCGTCAATTGCGACGTGTTCAAGAAGGCCGAGGATCGGGAACTCCGGAACCGTTTCGCCGATCCCGATGAAAGCGTGATGATCCACATTTCGAACTTCCGGCCCGTCAAGCGCGTCGCCGACGTGATCGAGGTCTTCGCACGCGCGCGGCAGAAGTGTCGCGCCAAGCTCCTGATGGTGGGTGACGGACCCGATCGGCCCAACGCCGAGTGGCTCGCGGAAAAGCGTGGCGTGGCCTCCGACGTCCATTTCGCAGGAAAGTGGGACCGCATGGACAAGTTGTTGGCGGTCTCCGACATCCTCGTCCTGCCCAGCGAACTCGAGTCCTTCGGCCTGGTTGCCCTCGAGGCCATGGCCTCGGAGGTGCCCGTCATCGCCACGCGGGTCGGCGGTATACCCGAGGTCGTCGACGACGGGCAGGACGGATTCTTGTTCGAGGTCGGCGATGTCGACGGAATGGCCGACGCGGCGGTTTCGCTTCTAAGAAGCGAGGATCTGCGCGGGAAGTTGGGCCGGTCCGGGCGGACGCACGCGAAGGACAAGTTCTGCCACGACGGGATCGTGAAACAATACGTCGAATTGTACGAGCGGACCGTGAACGCCCATCGGAAGGCGGGTTAGACCCGGTCCGGCGGGTCCATCCGCGTCACGTCGGTCAGTGATCCCAGACCTCGTCATGAGCGGCCTGGTGGCGATAGAGCGCCGGGTCGTAGAACTTCTCGTAGTATTCGGTCTCGATGTGGGCGAACTGCAGCCAGACGCCAGGGAGATAGAACGCGTCCACGTGGGCGGGGTAGCGCCCGTACGTATCGTAGATGTACTTGACGACGGTGCGGATGTATTCGATCGATTTTTCGGGGTACGGCTTCGCCTCGCGCAGGAATTCTTCGGCGAAACGCGAGTCCCGGTAGGTCCGGGAGAAAACCTCCATGTCGCGATACGTTCCCTGGTTCCCGTATTTTTCGTCGAGGACCTGATCGACGACCTCGTCCATGGAATCGACGTACGGGGGACACAGTCCCTGGAGGACTCCGTCGATCCCGACGGGATTCGGTTGCGAGGCCGGGACCGGCGGCCAGATGCTCCATTTCTTCTCCGGCGTGTGCATCCGGAAACCCAGGCCGAGGTGGCCCTTCTCCTCGTCTCGTTCGTAGATGTAGGGCGGGAAAACCGTCGCGTGCATCCATCCGTTGAGGCCCATACCCTGGCCGATGAGAAGCAAGTTCTGCATGTGGAGGAACGACTCGTAGTCGATGCGCCACGCATGCGCCAGTCCGAGCGGGAGAACGATCTCCGGATTGAGGTACCCGTTGCGCGCCCACTCGATGCCGCCAGGGATCTGGTAGGGGATTTTCTGCACGAACCCGAGCCCGGATGCCATCCATGCCCCGAACTCCACGACACCGGAAGGGCGGAACTTCTGCCAGTCGTCGACGATGAGGGCCCGTTCGCCGTCCGGTTCGGACAGGACATTGAGCATGAGGTTGATCATGCCCCGCGTACAGTCGACGATGGGCATCATGATCGTCGTGCCGGGAAGGTTCGAGAGCCCTTTGTTCCACACGTGGTAATACGGGAACTCGCGCGGGAATTCCATCCGTCCGTCGTACACCTTCTTCTTGACGAGAGCTGCCGCATCGAGCCAGTCCCGCTCGGACCATTCGTCCCAGTTGACGGGGAGTTCGGACAAGAGCTTCATCGCTTCCGCCTTGTCGAGCTTCCGGATGAGCCAGATGGCCTCGTCGTTGATCATGAAGAAATGGGTTCCCTGCGCGTTGTCGGGACTCGATGCCGAGCGGCCCAGCACTTTCAACATGGGCGTTCCCAGTTCCTTTTCGCCGTCGGCACGGACCAGCGGCCCGTCGTGCATCATGAACCCGGTCAGCCCCGTCGATACGATCAGGATGGCTTCCTCCAGGGGGCTGAGTGGCGCGGGGGCGTTCGGGCTCTCGTGACTCAGCCCGAACGCTGAGACCGACACGCCCCGGGCCACCCGCCGCGTCCGGCGTTCGCGGATCGCCGACATCAAGGGATACCGGAAGAGGTCCTCGAGCCCGGGATGATTGGACCCCGTTCGGGGAGTGTCGAACTCAAGTGGTGATGTCAAAACCTGCCTCCCCTGATCTCAGTTCCACTGGTCGAGCTGGGCCACCAGCGTCGGGAAAGTGTCGGCCGCGGCGTTCTCGCCGATGAAAAAATCCATGTGGGAATACCGCGGGAACTCGATGCGCGTGTAGTTGTCTGCGCCGTTGGTCTCGACGAGGAGCCGGAACGTCTTCAACGTCCCCGACGGCAGAAACAGCTTGTTCTCCGTCCCGTGAATGAGGGTGATGGGCAGATTCAACCGGTTGACGTGGGGCATGTACACTTCGGCGCCCGTCGAATCCACGACGTGTCCTTTCTGGACGAGCAGGCCGATGTGTTCGAACGCGGAGAGGTTGGCCACGCCGAACACCTCGTGCATGGCGTCGTGCGTCGCCTGGTTCAGCCGATCGTGGTTGTACACCTCGCCATAAAACGTCTGGATTCGCCGTTCCACTGGACTTTTGAAACGTCCCGGCATCGGGAACAGCTCGAGAAGCTTGTCGAGGAATTCGTCCTCCCAGTTGCCGGGATCGAAACTGGTCGTAAGCGTTTCCTCGCCCATCATCCGGAGCGCCGACGCCACGCGCAGGCCGGCCTTGAACTCGTTCATCGGCGGCGTGTCGGTGAAGAGCGCGAGCTGGGAACATACGGCCGACCGGACGTTCGAGATCCGCCCCGCCATCGTTCCCATCAGGAACGTCATCGAGCCCACGCAGTGGGCCATCACCTGGACGTCCGGGCTCCCGGTGACCTCCATGACCTTCGCGATCGCCGCCGAGTGGTCGAACTTCGCGATGTCGTCCAGCGTAAACTGGGCCCGCGACGAGGGAAGTTCCGGACTGGCGCGGTAGTCGAAGAGCCAGACGTCATACCCGTGCGCGTACAGGTACTCGGGCAGGTTCGTGTCGATGGTGTCGATCGAGAATGCCAGCGTCGAGGTTCCGAAACCGGGCGCGAGGATGACGGGCCCCTTCTTGCCGCCCCGATACCGAATCAGGCGAAGATCGACGTTGTCCTCGGTCCGCACGCCGTGGACCTCGGGCGCACCCATCCTCAGGGGCCGTTTTGCACGCGGCACGGCGTCGGGCTTGATCTCGTTCTTCTTCGCCACGACCGGGCCGTAAACCTCGAACAGTTCTCCGGCAAAGGCCATTCCGTAACGGGCGGCGCCCGACAAACGATCCTCCGGAGTCTTGGCGTTCAACACCTCGATCGTCTGCATCTGCGTCATGAAATCGAGGGGGCCGAGCGTCAGGACGCCCTTCCCCAGCACAGGAGCGTCCTCGGTCCCGCCGTCGTGAATCGTGATGAACAGCGTTGTCGTGTCCGGCCACATGTCGAGGCGGTGGTCGTTGCGGGCGACCTTGAAACCGTAGAAGTAGAACTCCTTTCCTTCGTCGGAAACGAGCTTCATCCGGTAATGCATCTTTCGCGTGTGGGGTTCGCCGGGAACCTTCTGGAGCAGGTTGAATGTGCCCTTGGTCACGGTTAGGGGTTTTGGAGAGAGCGTGGGCGCTTCGACCGTGCCGACGATGTCCGAGTCGTAGCTGATGTCCTCGAGCATGGCTTCCAGGTCGTCGGTCGTGATCGTCAGGACGAAGCGGAACGTGTTCCCCTCGTCGCGGCCGC
>CAZTTI010000136.1:0-2691 GCA_964615925.1 uncultured Solibacteraceae bacterium | reverse complement strand
TGGCCCGCTCCCTGCCAGACTTGCCCTCGCTTGGACAATTTCAGGGACTGGCCAGCGATTCGGAGTTCCACGTGCACCACGACGCCACGGAAAGTCGCTTGGACTCGAGGCATGCTTCTCCATGAGGCTTTCTCCTCTGTTGAGCCCCCACGCGAACGCCCCGTCCGATCCAAGTTGATAGAGCGAATGGGCTTTAGCCGAGACGATAATGGCTGATACTCCTGAAGTAAACATAATTCTGTGCAACATCTGGCGCTGTATCGACGCGCCGGACCCCTGCTCGACCTGTACCGAGGTCATTCTCTTAGCTTTATGGCAACGACCTCCATACAGGCCCGGTACCGCTGACTGACGCCATAACGGACGGGCTTGAAGCCATGTCCCGCAAGCAGCCTGTAAAGCGTCGTCCTGCCGAAATTGTGAAAGTGCTCCAGCTCGCCCCAATAGGGATTGGCTTTGCTCTGGTCAAGGGCTTTCCACAGCATGCTGTCGGCGTTCGGCATGGATACGAGCAGGACGCCCCCGTCCTCCAGCAGCGCATGGGCGGCTTTGAGGGCGGTTGCGGGAAAGGGCATATGCTCTAGAACGTCGGCCATGCTGATGACATGGAATTTTCGCGGGTCCGCAAAACCGCTGATATCGAGACAATGCCCCTCTATCCCCGTCTTCTTCAGGGCTTCGACTTTATCCTTGAGCAGGTAGATGCCAACGGGCGTAAAACCGTATTCCTCGGCCGCAAACAGAAGAGACGCGTTCCCGAAACCGACGTCCAGCCACAAACCGGCCTGGGCATAGGGCAGCACTTTCTCCACCATGCGCGCCGCGACGAAGCGCTGCTTTTCGATATCCGCACCGACGCTCTGATCTTTTTTGGTCTTGCTGAACACGGCTTTCGACGCTTCTTCCGTGAAGTATCCGTCCGTGAAGATATGGCTGCACGAAAGGCAGCGGCGCCACGTCATGGTCGGGGAAATAGCGTCATTGTAAAGCGGATGCCGTGAACAAACGGCCTCCCGGATCGTCGTCATTTCTTTCGCGCCGCATAAGGGACAGGACTCATAAGTGATCCGATCCTGCTGATTGGTCATAACAGCCCATCCTCCGGGCTGCTGGTTGATCAGCCTCCCGCATCTGACTCGTCAATCTACAAAATGCGCCGTAAATTTTCTATGTGGACGGCGTTCGGCCTCAATCTTCAGGAGCAGTCCGCGCCGCGTCCTCTCTGTGGACGGCGAGTCGCCGGGAACAGGAACCAAGTCCGCCGCTCTTGTCTCGGCCGAATTTGAGACTGCTGCGAGCGGCTACGGCTCACCGCGTCTGGAGGGCAAAGGCCTGTTATTCTTGGGGAAGTAGGGAGTTGCCGGACCTCGCTGGATCCTACCGGACACTCGGAAGATAGCCCCAACGGGAATCGAACCCGTGTTTTAGCCTTGAGAGGGCTACGTCCTAACCGCTAGACGATGGGGCCGTGGGCCGTCGATAGATAGCTGCAACCCGCATTCTAAGGCTCCGGGATCGGCCTCCGCAAGCCGTCGCCGATCCACTCTACGACGCCGTATCCCGCCCCCGCCCCTCAAAGTCCTCGGTCACCGGCGGGTTGAGATAGAGGTCCAGCGAGAGCCAGATAACGCGCGCGTAGGGGAAAAACCACAACGAAAAGACGATCGCCACGACGATGACGGCGGCCAGAACGGGCAACGTCCATCCCAGTCCGAACACGAGCCCCAATATCAGTCCCACCGCCCCCGCCACGAATACCGTCGCCCCGTACCCGAAGTAGGTCGACCCCGCCCAGAAACCGCTTTCGCGGGAAAAGTAAAAGCCGCAACCGGGGCACTTCTGGTGTGCGTTGAACCGGTCCTTGAACACCGGGCCCTCGAGGCAGACGGGGCACTTCAGACCGGCGACGGCCCGGAGGAGTTGTTGGGCGGTGATGGCCATCGTGCTTATTCCGCGTCGAGGCCGCGCCTCATCCGGTCGACGAACGTGCGGAGGACCTCCATGCGCGCGTGCTTCTTGTCGTTTCCGGCAACCAATGTCCACGGTGCATGGGTCGTGCTGGTCCGGGCGCACATCTCGTTGACGGCTACCGCGTAGTCGTCCCACTTCTCGCGGTTCCGCCAGTCGGCGTCGCTGATCTTGTGGCGCTTCCAGGCCACGCGCTCGCGCTCCTCGAACCGCTTCAACTGCTCGTCCTTGCTGATGTGAATCCAGAACTTGACCAGGATCACGCCGTGTTCGACGAGCTGTTCCTCGAACTCGTTGATCTCCGCGTACGCCCGCTTCCACTCGTCCGGCCGCGCCAGTTCCTCGACGCGCTCGACGAGGACCCGGCCGTACCAGGACCGGTCGTAGATCGTCATCGTTCCGGCCCGCGGGATATGGCGCCAGAACCTCCACAGGTAGTGGTGGGCGCGCTCTTCGTCGGTTGGGGAGCCGGTGGAGATCACCTTGTAGAGGCGGGCGTCAATCGCCTGGGTGACGCGGCGGATCGCGCCGCCCTTGCCGGCGGCGTCCCAGCCCTCGAACACCGCCACGGTGAACCGGCGGTCCGCCCGGGCCCTCCAGGCGAGCCGGCCGAGTTCCTCCCGGTAGCGGTCGAACGACTCGGTATATTCCTCATCGGAAAGCGACTTGGAAAGGTCGATGCGGTCGAGGACGGTGACATCAGGAGGCGCGGTTGGCGGGGAA
>CAZTTI010000135.1:0-2918 GCA_964615925.1 uncultured Solibacteraceae bacterium | reverse complement strand
CGGGGAGGTATCTGCGGCCGCATCGGTTCGCGGCCCCAGAAGACATGGAGATGATTCGCCGATCGGAGCCATTCGCGCGGAAGGAGCGGCGTCGGGCCGTTGTTTCCGTGGTTATTGCCGCCTGCGCCGGTTTTCTTCCTTCTCTCACACACGGGCAGACGGAAATCACCGCCTTCGTGGAGACCACCGGACGCGTCGTCTTCACGAACATGGCAACGGCACCGGCACCGGCTCCGGCCCCCGCGCCGGCGCCTCCGGTCCGCGACCTTCGTCGTCCGGCAACGCCGGGCGTCCCCTACGCGACGTTGATCGAGTCCATCGCCGCGAGCCACGGCGTGCATTCCACGCTGGTCCGGGCCGTCATCGAGGTCGAATCGTCTTACGATCGTTACGCGGTCTCGCCAAAGGACGCCCGCGGCCTGATGCAGTTGATCCCGGAGACGGGCCGCCGATTCGGCGTAAGGGACTTCTTCGATCCCCGGCAGAACATCGAGGGCGGCGTGGGGTACCTCCGGTTTCTGCTCGACAAGTTCGCGGGGGACATCGATCTGACGCTCGCGGCCTACAACTCGGGTGAAAACCGCGTCGAGCGGCTCGGCCGAATCCCCTACATCCCGGAAACCGTGAACTACGTCCGCAAGGTGAGGGCCGCAATCGCGCGAATGGGCGGTCTCGAGTCCCCCCTCGCGTCGGCGACGATGCCGGCCAATGCTTCGGAATCGGAGGCGCCGATCGGTTTGACGACCGACACGCTTGGCGTGCGCACGTTCTCCAACCTGAACGGACATTGAGAACTTGAGGAGCAGACCGACGACCGTGCGGACGGGCAGGCTTTCAAACTGGGTGACGATGACGGCCGTTGTGGCCGTGCTCGCGCTCCCGGCAATCGCCCAGGACCCGATCGAGCAGGCCGCCGACCAGTACCTCGACGCGGAACGGGCCCACGACCACCTTCTCGACCGGCCCGCCGGAGAACGCACGCGGGCAGACTACCTCGAGGTCCTGAACGCATACGAACGCACGTACCTGATCACGCCCCACACCGGGTATGCCGATGACGCTCTTCTCAACGTCGCGCTGCTCTACGAAGCGATCGGGGACGTCGACTTCGCCGAACGGACCTGGCGCTTCCTGATCAGCGAATACCCCGCGTCACGTTTCGTCGAACGCGCGCATCGAGAACTCGACCGGCTCAACTCGCTGGAAGCCGGCACTCCTCCAGCGGCCGCCGCGAACGAAACCCGCCGTCCGGACACAGCGAGCGAGCCCGCCACGGTGGCCGCGCTCGACGGCCGGATCGGGGAGGTGACGGGCATACGCTACTGGGAGTCGGCGCGCAGCGTCCGCGTCGTCATCGACATGGACCGTGAAGCCACGTTCCGGATCGGCGACGCGTTCGATCCACCGAGAGTGTTCCTCGACCTGCCCGCGTCGCTCATGGGCGATGATGTTCCCACCGAGGTCACCGTCGACACTCCGAGTCTGGCGGGCATTCGCATCGGCCAGTTCGACCCCACGACGGTTCGGGTGGTCCTGGACCAGACCGCGCGCGAACGCGTCGATGCCTTCAGGCTCTCCAATCCGGACCGCCTCATCATCGACGTGCGCGCCCCGGACGCCAACCGCGAGACGACCACCGTGCCGCCGATCCAGATCAGCGAAGCGGCGGCACCTCCGGTCGCCCCCGTCACCCCCGCGCCGGAACCGGCCGTTCGGATTGCTCCGGAGCCGGAACCCGCGCCCCCGGCCCGGCCCGAGCGGGTTTCGACTCCGGCCCGGCCGACGCTCGACGGGGATCATTCCCTGATCCGGAGCCTGGGCCTCAAAATCGGCCGGGTCGTGATCGACCCGGGTCACGGCGGGCACGACACCGGAACCATCGGTCCCTCCGGCGTGTACGAAAAAGACGTCGTGCTTCAGATCGCACGCGATCTGAAGGAGCGCATCGAATCAGAGATGCGGGCCGAGGTCGTCCTGACGCGCAGTGACGATTCGTTCCTGGCGTTGGAGGAACGGACCGCGCTGGCCAACCAGGTCGAAGCGGACCTGTTCCTCTCCATTCACGTCAACTCGAGCAGCTCGGGTTCGGTACGCGGTTTCGAGACCTACGTCCTGAACATGGCCACGACGAACGCCGACCGCGAGATCGCGGCGCGCGAAAACGCGGCCTCCGAAGCCTCCATCTCCCAACTCCAGGACCTGGTCAGCAAGATCATGTTCCAGGACAAGGCCGAGGAGTCGCGGGAGTTCGCAGCGCGCGTGCAACAGGCCATGGCGCGGGGCGGCGACCTCGGACGCGACCGCGGAGTCAAGCAGGCTCCGTTCGTCGTCCTGATCGGCGCCAACATGCCGTCGATCCTGGCCGAGGTTTCCTTCATCAGCAACCCCGACGACGAAGCCCGGTTGAGCCGGGACGCAGGACGCGGCGAGATTGTCGATGCCCTTTTCGAGGGTGTAAGATCCTACGCAGAAACGCTGAGCGGGTTCCGAACCGCGCAAGTCCAGCCCTGACCGTTTTCCGCTGATCCCGGGCTTGCCCTCGCCCGCCCGTCGAAACCGTGTTGAATCGCTTTCATAGACCGTACGGCTCCGTCACCGGACTCGGGGTGTTGTGCCTTCTTGCGCTCCCGGGCCTGGGGTGGGGACAAACACCGGTCGAGGACGTCATCGCCGCGATCACCGCGGACGGCTGGGCGGTCGCGGACACCCGGATTTTCGGGCCCGACGACCTCGGCGAAGCGTCGGGGACCGCCCCGGGCCTGGCCGGCGTGATCCGGGCTTACGGTTTCCGCCGTCTCGGGGAATTCGACGCGACCCGTTCCACCGGAGGGGTCGACGGAAAGATCTACGAAATGACCGACACCGCCGCGGCCTTCGGCCTCTTCGGCTACCTCCGCGACCGCAGGGCCGCCGATTTC
>CAZTTI010000134.1:0-2725 GCA_964615925.1 uncultured Solibacteraceae bacterium | reverse complement strand
GCACCGACGGTCCCGCCCTCCTGTTCCGAAACACCGGTGACGGAGCCTTCGAGGAAGTGGGAGGCCGGCTGGGCGTCGGCATCGAGATGGAAGACGGAAAGAACCCGGTCTGGATCGACCACGACGCCGACGGCGACCTCGATCTCTATCTGGCTGGAATGTGGCAACACGCTTTTTATCGGAACGATGGTGGCCGCTTCGTCGACATCACCGGCGAGGTGTTCACCCGCACGATGCCCCTGCCCCAGCCGTGGGCCGGGCCGCCGGCGCCGATCGTGTTCGCAGCGGCGGCGGAAGACTTCAACCAGGACGGGTTCGACGATCTCTACCTGGGACGGTTCGATCTCCAGGACATGCTGCTCCTCAACGACGGTTCCGGGGGATTTTCGTTCCACTCGGCCGACTGGGGCTTGACCTTCACCAACAGCGCATACGGAAACTACTCCCAGCCGTTCGAGAACACGATGGGCCTCGGAGTCGGCGACCTCTTCGACGACGGTTATCCCGACGTCTACGTCGGCACGGGAAACCCGGTCCGGGCGGCTCCCGACATCGTCCTGTGCAATATGGGGGGGGAGGGATTCGAACGGTGCACCGAACGGGTCCTGACCGGCGCGGACCGGACGTGGAGCACCCGCGGGCACGGCACGGTGTTTTCCGACTTCGACCACGACGGCGACACGGACATGGCCGTCAACCTGGGAGGACACCCCGGTTTCGACGCGGAAGAAGGAGACTGGATTTCGCGGGAACGCGCCTCCCTCTTCGTGAACCAGAAGGGGCCTTCGGTCCGGACGGCCGTCGTCACGCTCGAGGGGACCGAAAGCAACCGGGACGCGATCGGTGCCCGCCTGAGGGTCGAAGGCGAGTACACGCGCTATTACACGATCCGGTCGATGCAGGGGTTCCAAAGCCAGAACAGCCGGAGCCTGGTCCTGAGCCTGGGCGGGGCGGAATCGGCCGACGTCGAAATCCGGTGGCCTTCGGGGACATCCCAGACCGTGGAGATCCGGGCCGGAGAGCGTCGGACGATCAGGGAACCGGCCGAGTAAGAGGCATGGCCGAGACGAGCCCGGCCCCCTGCTCGATCGTCACCATCTGATTGGCGTCGATGCCCTCGACGACGTCGGTGCCCCCTCCCGGCCAGTCGACCTCGAGCCGATCGGCCGTCTCGGCCGTCCCCATCCCGAAGTGCGCGACGAGTTCGTTCTGGCCGAGATAGCTCGATCCGGCGACGACCTGGCGCAGGAGCGTTTTCCCACTGACGCTGAGGCGTAGCCGGGCTCCAATCCCGTTCCGGTTGCTCGAAACGCCGGCCAGACGAACGAAGAGAACGTTTCCCGAATCGGACTCGTTCCTGAGGACGTCGGGCGTCTGGCCGTTGTTGGTCACGATCACGTCGAGATCGCCGTCGCGGTCGAGGTCTCCGACCGCCATCGACCGGCTGACTTTCCGGAGTGCAAACGCCGGCCCGGCGTCTTCGTCGACCGCGAAGCGGCCGTGGCCGTCATTACGGAGCAGGAGGTTCGGCTGCTCGTGGCTCGCGTTTTCCCGGAGGAGCCTGACGTTGTCGAGCACGTCTCCATTGACGATCCCGAGGTCCAGGTCCGTGTCGTTGTCGTAGTCGAAAAATACCGCTCCGAAACCGACATAGGGGAGCGTGGCCTCCCCCACCCCGCTCTCGTAGGTGCGGTCGACGAAGAACCGGCCCTCGAAATTCGAATATAAACTGTGCGTCTCGCGATCGAGGTTGGTGACCACCAGGTCCAGCGCACCGTCCCCGTTCATATCCCCCGCGTCGGTCCCCATTCCGGCCAGGGGCCGCCCATCGGCGCCCACGGCCACGCCCGCCGCCAGGCCCGTCTCCTCGAAGACCCCGCCGCCCCGGTTGCGGTAGAGAAAGTTCGGAACCGAGTCGTTGGCAACGTAGATATCGGCCCAGCCGTCGTTGTCGTAGTCGAGGAACACGACTCCGAGACCCTTGCCCTCGGCCGTTTCGATTCCGGCTTCAGAGCTGATATCGGTGAAGGTCCCGTCCCCTTCGTTGCGATAGAGGACGTCGGAGACGCCGTTGTAGATGTTCGGATGGCAGTAGAAGCGGACGTTCTGGATGTTGCCGCAATACTTGTTGTTCTCGGGCGTGAAATCCACGTAGTTCGTCACGTAGAGGTCCAGGTCGCCGTCGTTGTCGATGTCGCCGAACGCGCAGCTCGCGCTCCAGGCATCCGACCCGACGCGGGCCGTGGCGGTCACGTCGACGAAACTTCCGTCCCCGGTGTTGCGGAACAGGAAGTTCGGGCCCACTCCGGTGATGTAGACGTCGTTCCAGCCGTCGTTGTCATAGTCGGCCGAACAGGCTCCCATGCCGTATCCGGAAGTCACGAGGCCGGACTCGCCGGTGACGTCGTCGAACGCGATCGTTCCGTCCGCGCGGTTTCGGAACAATTGATGACGGGCGGAGCCGGAGGCCTCGGGGTCGACGAACGAGCCCCCGTTAACGAAGAGGACGTCGCTCCAACCGTCGTTGTCGTAGTCGAAGATCACGACGCCCGACCCCATGGTCTCGGGCATGTATTTGTCCGGGCTCGCCCCGTTCTCGTGGACGAAGCCGATCCCCGACTCCTCACCGACGACCGAAAACGCCGTACGGGATGTCTGCCCCCCGGCAGCCGTCCCCAGGAACACCGCGGCGAAAACGCATCCGATGGCCCGCAGACGAATGATC
>CAZTTI010000133.1:0-4337 GCA_964615925.1 uncultured Solibacteraceae bacterium | reverse complement strand
GATCGGGACGCGTTCGTCGAAACGCACGGTGACGACGGCCCCGCCCTGAAAATCGACCCCGTACCGCAGGCCCCGCGTCGCGATCGAGGCCATCCCGATGACGAGCAGGGCAACGGAAAGCCCGAAAAACAGCCGCCGCCGGCCCAGCCAGTCGAAGTGGATGCGTCCAAAAAGCTCGATCATTCAGGCTTTCTACCTCTCTAGACACCGGAACCCGCATGAGGTTCCCGAAAAAATCCATGATATCGGCGTCATATGCTCAAAGTGGGCGCCCGCTCCGAGCGGCCCAGCATCCACTCGAAAAGCGTTCTGGAGACGAACACCGCCGTAAACACATTGGCAACGAGCCCGATGAAGAGCGTCACCGCGAATCCGCGCACGGGCCCCGTCCCGAACAGGAACAGGAAGACGGCCGAAATCAGCGCTGCCAGGTGCGTGTCCACAATCGTCATGAACACCCGATCGAAACCTGTAACCACTGATGAGACAGCGGTTTTGCCCGCCCTGAGCTCTTCCCGGATCCGCTCGAAGATCAGGATATTGGAATCGATTCCCACGCCGATGGTGAGAATGATGCCGGCAATACCCGGAAGGGTGAGGCTCGCCCCCGTGTAGGAGAGCGCCGCGAACAGCAACAGGATGTTCAGCGCCATGGCGACGGCCGCGTTGATGCCCGACAACCGGTAATAGAACAGCATGAAGCCCACAACGAGAATCAGCGAGACGACGCCGGCAAAGATCCCCTGGCGAATCGAATCCGCGCCGAGCGACGGGCCCACGACCCGCTCTTCGATGTATACGAGCGACGCCGGCAAGGCGCCCGAACGGAGGATCAGGGCGAGGTCGGTGGCTTCCTGGAGGGTGAATCCGCCGGGACCACCCGTAATCTGACCGTTGCCGACGATCTGGCTGTTGATGCTGGGCGCCGACTGCACGCGCCCGTCGAGGATGATGGCCAGTTGGCGTCCGATGTTGCTTCCGGTCAGGGAGCCGAAGCGCTGCGCCCCGTCCGCCGTCAACGTGAAGTTGACCGCGGGACGCCGATTGTCATCGTAACTTGGAATCGCGTTCTTGAGATCCCGGCCGGTGATCGCCGCGACGCTCTCCACCGCATACCAGGCCTCTCCGCCAAGCAGGATCTCGTCGTCCGCCACCGCCGGAACCAGCTCGAGGTCGGGCGGGATCGTCCCTCCGTAAGCCGCCCGGGCTTCTTCTTCGCTTGCAAAGGGGCCGATGTCGACCAGCTTCAACTCGAGCAGGGCGGTGGACTGCATGATGTCCTTGACGCGCGCGGGATCGTCGACGCCAGGGAGCTGGACGAGGATCTCGTATTCGCCCTGGCCGCCATGCTCCTGGATGACGGGCTCGGTCACACCCAACTCGTCAATGCGGTTCCGGATGGTCTGGATCGCCTGGCTGACGGCCTGCTCTCGATACAGGTTCGTGCTGGCGGCGTTGAGTTGAACGGCGTAGGTGTTGGGCACGTCCCCGGCCGTCGAAGCAACGTTCCACTCGGGAAACTGCTCGGCGAGGATTTCCCGGAACTCCGCGTCCATCGACGGGTCGACGCCAACAAACTGGAACCTCCCCAGGTCCAGACGCGTACTCTGGCGGAACGAGATCCCCTCGTCCCCGAGCAGTTCGCCCAGACGTTCGATCGCCAGGTCGGTCTCGGCCCGGATGGCGTCGTCGGTGACCACCTCCATAATGAGGCGCGTCCCGCCGCGGAGGTCGAGGCCGAGGTGGATGTTCTCGGCGATGTTCGCCGGGGTGGGCGGAATGCCCGCGAAAATCAACACGGCCCCCACGGCCACGACCAGGGTCACCAGGAGGCGGTTTCGAATACGTTTCGACATGGAACCTTACTCTTGCTCGGGTTGCTGGAGGGACGCGACAGCGTTCCTCGAAATATCGATCTTGACGTTGTCGGCGATCCGAAGCTGCAGCCGGTCACCTCTCAGCGCGACGACGGTGCCGAAGATGCCGCCCGTCGTGACGACCCTGTCCCCGGTCTTCAACGCGTCGATCATCTCCTGAAGCTTCTTCTGCCGCTTGCGCGCGGGCATGAGCACGATCAGGTAGAAAATCGCGATGATAAAGATGATCGGCAGGAACCCCACCAGACCCGACGGGCCCGGGGCAGGCTGTTGGACGAACACTTATCGACCTCCGAAAAAACGTGGGAATTCTGACGGTAATTGACCCTACACGAAACGGGCCCAGAATTCACTGGGCCCCGGACCTTCGCACATTCGCCAGCAGATCACTAAACCGTTCAGATTCAAGAAAATGCCTTATTCTGCGCATGGTGTCAAGGTAGAAAAAAAGGTTGTGGAGGGTGTTCAAAACCGAAGACAGGATTTCCTTGGAAACGAACAGGTGGCGCAGATACGCGCGGCTGAACTTCCGGCACACCGGGCACGCGCAGGCCGGGTCGATCGGGGCGTCATCGGTGCGGTACCGGCTGTGCCGGATGACGATGTGCCCGTCGCTGGTGAAGAGCCATCCGTTGCGGGCGTGCCGGGTCGGCATCACGCAGTCGAACATGTCGACACCGCGGGCCACCGCCTCGACGAGATCGCGCGGGGTTCCCACCCCCATGAGATAACGGGGGCGGTCTCGCGGCAGGAGGCCGTCCTGGGCCTCGACGAGGTCGTACATCTCGGGAATCGGCTCACCGACGGCCAGTCCGCCAATGGCATAGCCGTCGAACCCGATATCCTGGAGGCGGGCCGCGCTCTCGTTCCGGAGGTCGGGATAGACCGAGCCCTGAACGATTCCGAACAACGCCTGCCCGGAGCGTCCCACCCTGGAGAAATGCGTCCGGCTTCGCGCCGCCCAATTCATCGATCGCCGCATCGACCGGGCCGCATCGGCATGTTCAGCGGGATAACCCAGGCAGTCGTCCAGGACCATCACGATGTCGGACCCGAGGGCCGCCTGGACTTCCACGGCCAGTTCCGGGTTCAGATACAAGAGGCGGCCGTCCACGTGGGAACGAAACTCGACGCCGTTGTCGTCGATCTTCCGGAGATCGCTCAGGCTGAAGACCTGGTACCCGCCGCTGTCGGTCAGAATCGGCCGGTTCCAACCCATGAACCGATGGAGCCCCCCGCGGTCGCGGATCATCTCGTGGCCGGGACGCACGAAGAGGTGATACGCATTGGAGAGGATGATCTCGGCGCCCAGTGCCTCGAGCTGTTCGGGAAGGACGCCTTTGACCGTGGCCTGCGTGCCCACGGGCATGAAGACCGGCGTTTCGATGGTTCCCCGCGAGGTGTGAATCCGGCCCCTTCGCGCACGCGTCACCGGATCCGTCGTCAGGACCTCGAACCCTATTCGTTGAGGTGACAAGCGCTGTAGCGGCCGTCGGCCAGCTTCCGGAGCGGCGGTTCCTCGGTCCGGCACCGATCGACGACGATGGGACACCGGGTGTGGAACCGGCATCCCGACGGCGGGTTTATGGGCGTGGGAACGTCGCCGGAAAGGATGATTCGCTCACGTTTCCTGCCCGGATCCGCAACCGGAACGGCGCTCAGCAACGCCTGCGTATAGGGGTGCTTCGCTTCGGTGCAGATCTGGGCGCTCGTGCCGACCTCGACCAGCTTCCCGAGGTACATCACGCCGATCCGGTCCGAGACGTGTTCGATCACCGGGATCCCGTGCGAGATGAACAGGTACGTCAGTCCGAACTCCTTCTGAAGATCCGCCAGCAGGTTGATGATCTGCGCCTGTACGGAAACATCGAGCGCCGAGACCGGCTCGTCGGCCACGATCAGCTTGGGATTCATCGCCAGGGCGCGCGCGATCCCGATCCGTTGACGCTGGCCGCCGCTGAACTCGTGTGGATAGCGGCTCCCGACCTCGGGGTCCAGGCCCACTTTCGTCAGGAGGTCGGAGACCCGCCGGTCGCGCTCCTCGCCACGCGCCACGTTGTGAATCGCGAACGGCTCCCCGACGATCGACCGCACCGTCATCCTGGGATTCAGCGACGAATACGGGTCCTGGAAGATGATCTGCATGTCGCGCCGGAGACGCCGGAGCTCGCGCGAAGAGACCCGGGCCAGGTCGGTGCCTTCGAAAAGCACCTCTCCCGAATCCGGTTCGATCAAGCGGAGGATGGCCCGGCCCGCCGTCGTCTTGCCGCAGCCCGACTCCCCCACGAGCCCGAACGTCTCGCCCTTGCGGATGGAAAAGCTGATGTCGTCGACGGCCTTGACGTAATCGGTCACGCGGGAGAAGACGCCGCCCCGGATGGGAAAGTACTTCTTGAGATGACGCACCTCGAGGAGATTCTCAGACATGGATGCAACGGGCGTCGTGGTTTTCGCCAACCG
>CAZTTI010000132.1:0-3129 GCA_964615925.1 uncultured Solibacteraceae bacterium | reverse complement strand
CATCGAGCGAGGCGGCGACCGCGACGTCCGGGAATTACACGTTCTACGGCCGCCTGATCGGATGGAGTGCGGCCGACAATCGCGAACCGGCCGCCGGAGTTTGGTGGAACCGCTATCTGAACGGCGGAATCTTCGACGGCGGCACGACCTTCACGGTCTGGCGCGACCCGGCGGCGGTAGTCGCACCGTTTTCGTGTGCCGGCGGTCCCCCCGCCCCTTTCCCCCTGACGCAGAATCAGCTGGTGGCTTTCGACGAAGAAGAGAACCCGTCCAGCATCGCCGGTTCACCATTTCCATGGGCCGCCATGAAAGTCGATACCCGCCTGATGTCCATCCCCTTCTCCTTCGGGAGCATGTTTCTCGATCTGGAATCGCCCACGAGCTCGGGAGGTCCTCCTTCGGATCCGTCTGCGCGTCAGTCGGTGGTCACCGGTGTGTTCTCGACCTCGGGTCGTTTCCAGATCGGGATGAGCGGATTCGCGGTCGCCGGACCGGGAGGGAATTGAGGCTCGATCATGCGCCGTCCGATCATCCTGTTCGGTTTCTTGCTCGCGATCGGCTCTCAGGCTGCGTCGGGTCAAACCTACGAATGCGCTGCCTCGTCGGGAGCGAACTGCCGCGCGCCGATTCCCGACGGAGCGGGAGAGTTGGTGTCCACGCTCAACGTCTCGCCGACCGCCTGCCAGCCCGGAACGACGGTCGCCGACGTCAACCTCCACATCGACATCCTCCACGAGTGGCTCGGCGACCTGGAACTGATCCTGACGAACCCGACCGGCACTTCACAGATCCTCTACTCCCGCCCCTTCCTGAGCGGATCCGGCTACGGCTGCGCGACCGACGACATTGGCGCCGTGTTCTCCGATGAAGGACTCCAGGCGTCGTACCTCCAATGCTCCTCGGCACTCCCATCCGTCGGGGGGTTCGTGATCCCCGCGAATCCGCTGTCGGTTTTCGATGGCGGAACCCGGAACGGGACCTGGACGCTCACCGTGCGCGACAAGGCGCTCGGCGGCGCCGGGATGCTGAAGCGATGGGCTCTCGAGATCCCGTGCGTGGTCCCGACCGTCACGGTCGCCGCCTCCGATCCCGACGCGTCCGAGTTCGCGCTCGACACCGCCTCCTTCACCTTCCAGCGCACTCCCGTGAGCCAGGATCCTCTGGTCGTGAATTTCACGCGATCCGGGACCGCTACGTTCCAGGACGCGCAGCTCGCCTCGAGTCCGGTGACGATTCCTGGTGGCTCGGCCACCGCCGTCCTGTTCGTCAATCCCAAGGACGATACTCTGGCCGAGGGGGACGAAACGGTGATCATCACGGTCGGTCCCGGGGAATACCAGATCGGCGCGCCCTCATCGGCTCAGGCGGTCATTCACGACGACGAAGGCCTCGAGTTCCCGGCGGACTTCGACGGGGACGGCGACCACGATCTGCTCTGGAGAAACTATGGCACCGGCGCGGTGAACGTCTGGTTCCTCGATGGGACCACGTACACGGGCGGGAAGAGTCTGTTCACGGTGGCCGACACGGACTGGCGGATCGAGGGAACCGGAGATTTCAACGGCGACGGCAAAACGGATATCATCTGGAGAGATTACGGCACGGGTGCTGTGAACGTCTGGTACCTGAACGGGACAGTCTATGCCGGCGGAGTGAGCCTGTTCGGCGTCGCCGATCTGAATTGGGAGATCGAGGCGGTCGGCGATTTCAACGGCGACGGGAACGACGATCTGATCTGGCGCAACTATGCCACCGGAGCCGTGAATGCGTGGTTCATGAACGGGTCGACCTACCTCGGTGGGGCGAGCCTGTTCAGCGTGCCGGACGCGAACTGGAAAATCGAAGCGCCGGGCGATTTCAACGGCGACGGCAAGACCGACCTGATCTGGCGGAACTACGCGAGCGGCGCGGTGAACGTCTGGTTCCTGAACGGAACGACGTACCTCGGCGGCAAGAGCCTGTTTACCGTGGCCGATCCGCTCTGGAACATCGAAGCAGCGGAAGACTACAACGGCGACGGCAAGACCGATCTGATCTGGCGGCATTATGGCGACGGACGGGTCAATGCCTGGTTTCTCGACGGGACGACCTACCTCGGAGGCGCGAGTCTGTTTCAGGTATCCGACCTGAACTGGGAGATCGCCGGCCCGAGGTGAATTCCTGCCCTCGGCTCGATGCGGCGAGCCGGGCGAGCCGCCGGTAGGACCTTGGAGCCCAGGTCCTGAAATATCCGGGAGGGGTATCCGTATCGAGAGTACACTAGCGGTTCCCAACTCGAACGGAAGGAACCACCATGCGATCAGCCGGACCTCGGCGGTATGGACTCTCGTCGGCTCGTCTAACGCTCGCTCTGACGATCCTCATCGGATCGCACGTGGAGGGGGGATCGACCGCCCGCATCACCGACGGTTCCGGCGGCAAATGGTTTCGGGAAGCCAGCAGCACCAGCGGCGGGAAGATCTTCTGGATCGACGCGGCCGACGCGGTTCGGTTTTTCGACGGGAGCACGATCAGCGTCGTTCAGCCGAGCGTGCCATCCGAGGGAAGCGTCGACACGGTCTTCGCGGTGGGGACGGGATCGACGGCAGGATCCGTCATCGCGGTCTGGCGGCGAGGAACCGATTTCCCGTACCTGTCGGTCGACGGCGGCGCTCCCGTCGCGATCGATACGCTCGCGAATCCGTACCAGCCGACGTTCCGAATGAACGCGGAGAACCGACCCGGAATCGCGGACGGCTGCGTATTCTTTCGGTTCCAGGTGCCGACCGGCACGACGCTTCCGAAGCACATATTCCGGATCGACACGGCGACGGGCGCGCCCACGATGCTCACGCCGAGCTCGGACACGGCCGCGGACTCGACCAGCCCGGCGACCTCCGGCTGTAAGGCGGCCTGGCGCTACGACCCCGACAGTGAGGTCGCGGGGGACGCGGTGCTCCATTACTGGAATGGAACGAGCCGGAGCACGATCGATTCCGGCGACTCGATCGGCGAGCGCGTCGTGTTCGCCCGCGGCAGGATTCTCTACACGAAGGACGTCGGTGGCGTGGACCAGGTCTTCCTGTACGACACGAATGCGGTCTCGCCGGCGCCGGTTCCGTTGACGTCCTACAGCGACCCGGGTCGATC
>CAZTTI010000131.1:0-7447 GCA_964615925.1 uncultured Solibacteraceae bacterium | reverse complement strand
GTGCCGTCGTACGCCCTGCTGCTCGGAACTTCGGCCGATCCCGAGACGTGGATCGATGAGTCCGGGCCGCCTCCATCCGGCCCTGAGGCCCGTGGAGGCACCTCGGTCTTCCGGGATCAGGCCGCGTGCGGGTTCCGGGCGTTTGCGACCCATCGATTGGGTGCAGAGCCTCTCGAGCGCGCCGAACCCGGTCTCGATCACCGCGACCGCGGCGAACTCGTGCACCGGGCATTGGAACAGGTTTGGTACGAGATCGGCTCGTTCGCCGGGTTGAGGGGTCTCTCCGCCGTCGAAATCGAAGACCGGGCCGGACGGTCGGTCCGGTCCGCGATCGATGAACTCTCCGGGCGGCGATCGGTCTTGCGTCGTGAACGGTTTCGACGGGTCGAGGAACGGCGTCTGACCCGGTTGCTCGTGGAGTGGTTGGATCTGGAGCGGCGGCGGGCGCCGTTCACCGTCGTCGCCCGGGAAGGCCGCGAGACGGCGGAAATCGGCGGCGTCCGGTTCGATCTCCGCCCAGACCGCGTCGACCGGCTCGCGGACGGATCGCTCGTGCTGATCGACTACAAGACCGGGGCCGCCACGCCGGCCCGCTGGTCCGGCGAGCGGCCGGACGAACCCCAACTGCCCCTCTATGCCGTCGCGCTTGCGGCGAATGCACCGGTGAGGGGAGTGTACTTCGGCATCCTCCGGCCGGGGCAAACGGGCTTTCGGGGAATCGCCGACACGGCGGATATCGCTCCAGGAACCGAAGTGGCCGACGAGCCCATGGAAGCCGCCGTGGCACGTTGGGGTCGAGTCGTCGAAAGTCTCGGCCAGGCCTTTGGCCGGGGGGAGGCCCGGGTCGATCCCAAATCGGCTGAAACGTGCCGTCACTGCGCGCTGCCCGGCCTTTGCCGCGTCGCCGGCGCGGGGACCCGACATGTCTGAATCCGCGGCACTGGACGCCGTGTTCCGGGCCGACTTCCAGGGCGATTGGGAGGCCCGGGGCCGCGCCCTGAATCCGGACCGATCCTTCATCGTGGAGGCGCCCGCGGGGTCGGGAAAGACCGAGCTCCTGATCCAGCGTTACCTCCTGCTCCTGGCCCGAGTGGAGAAGCCGGAGTCCGTCCTCGCGGTGACGTTCACGCGGAAGGCCGCGGCGGAGATGCGGGCCCGCGTCCTTCGAGCGCTCGAGCGAGCGGCCGGCGCGGAGCCGGAATCCGGCCACGAACAGACGACGTACCGTCTCGCGAGTGCGGTGCGGAAACAGGATGTTTCCCGCGGGTGGAACCTCATCGACAACCCCTCGCGTCTCGCGATCCAGACGATCGACGCTCTGGCCGCTTCCATCGTGGGCCGCATGCCGTGGGTGTCTCGGCTGGGCCCGTTGCCGTCCCCCGACGACGCCGTCGACGACCTCTACGCGCGGGCCGCCATCCGAACGCTGGAAGCCGTGCACTCCGCGCCGGGCGAGGTGGCCGACGCGGTTTCGCGCCTCATCGAGCACCTCGACAACGACATCGGCTCCGTCGCCGGGTTGCTGTCTTCCATGCTGGGTTCGCGGGATCAATGGCTTCGCCACGTCACCACCGGAGCCCTCGCCTCGGCCCGATTTCGCGAGGAACTCGATGACACGCTTCACCGCATCGTTTCCGGCGGCCTCGCGTCACTCGGGGGCGCGTATCCGGAGCATCTCCGTTCCGAGACCGCCGCCCTCGCGCGGCGAGCCGGAGAACGGATCGGCCCGGATTCCCTGTTGTCCTGTCTCCGGGGATTGGAGGACCTGCCCGGATGCGAGGACGTCGACCAATGGCGGGCCCTTGCGCAACTCTTCCTCCGAGGGGACGGGAAGCGCCGGCAACGGCTGACGATTCGCGAGGGATTCGGTCGGGAGGATACGCGGGACAAACAGCGGTTTTCGAATTTGGATCCCGGCGACGAGTTCCTTGAGCAGCTTCGCGCGGTCCACGCCCTTCCACCCCGGGCCGTGCACCGCGATCAATGGGAGGTCCTCTCGGCCCTCGGCGTCCTGCTCCCGAGAGCCGTGGAGGAACTCCGCGCCCTGTTCGAGGAATCCGGCCGCGTGGACTTCATCGAGATCGGACTGGCCGCGAGGGAGGCCCTCGGTTCGCCGACCGCTCCCACCTCCCTGGCATTCGCGATGGACTGCCGGCTCGAGCACATCCTGGTGGACGAGTTCCAGGACACGTCCGAGAGCCAGTACGAGTTGCTCGCCCGGCTGACGGGCGAATGGGACTCCATCGACGGCCGGACGCTCTTCCTGGTGGGGGACCCCATGCAGTCGATCTATCGGTTCCGGAAGGCGGACGTGGCCCTCTTCCTGCGGGCACAGAGAGATGGGTTCGGTGCGATCGAACTCGAGCCGTTGACGCTGCGGGTGAACTTCCGGTCCACCCAGAACGTGGTGGAGTGGATCAACCGCGCCGTTGGGCCGGCCTTTCCGGTCTCCCCGGACCCCCTCACCGGTGCGGTGACCTACACGGCCTCCACGGCGCCCGGCGGCGATGGGCCCGTCGAGAGCGCCGTCACTCTCCATCCGATCCTCTCCAGGAACGACGAGCGGGAGGCGGAGATCGTGCACGGCATCGTCCGAAGTGTGCTCGAAGGGGACGCCGAGAGCACGGTCGCGGTCCTCGTGCGGTCGCGATCCCATGCCGGACGAATTACGGCAATGCTGAGGAGCGAAGGCATCCGGTTCCAGGCGGTGGAAATGAATCCCCTGGGCACGTTGCCCGTCGTTCGCGATCTATACATGTTGACGCGCGCCCTCCTCCATCTCGCGGACCGGATCTCGTGGCTCGCAATCCTGCGGGCGCCGTGGTGCGGCCTCACGCTCGACGACCTGTTCCGGCTGACCCGGAGGAGCGACGGCCGGACGGTCCTGTCGTTGATCGCGGAGGGGAACTGGACGACGTCTCTCGATCCTGACGGCCGCAAACGCCTCGGAAGGGTGGCGCCCGTCCTGCTGGAAGCCCTCGAGAAGAGAGGCACTCTCCCCCTGCGGCGTTGGGTGGAGGGGGTCTGGCTCGAACTCGGCGGACCGGCAGGCCTCGAGGACCGGAACGCGTCCGGCGACGCCGAGATCTATCTGGATCTTCTGGAACGTTTCGACGAGGGCGGAGAGATCCGCGACTGGTCCCGTTTCGACCGGGCGGTATCGGACCTGTTCGCGCGGCCGGATACGGGAGCCGCGATCAATTCCCGAGGTGAAGCGCGGGTCCAGGTCCTGATGATCCACAAGGCCAAGGGACTCGAGTTCGATTGCGTGATCCTTCCCGGTCTTGGAAGGACGACGGCCTCGGACCGCGCCCGCCTGGTCGAGTGGCTCGAGTTCGTCGATTCGACCGGACGTCCCCGGCTGGTGGCGGCTCCGGTTCGCGCGCCGGGATCGGCGCGGGATCCGCTGTTGGGTTTCGTCACCGGAGTCCAGAAGCAACGGCTCGACAACGAGGAGACGCGGCTCCTCTACGTCGCGGCCACGCGGGCCCGGCAGTCCCTTCATCTGATCGGGCACGTCGAGGTGGATCGAAGTGGGAAAACGGTCGCTCCGCATCCCCGGAGTGCCCTGTCCCGGCTCTGGAAGTGCGTGGACGAAGAGTTCATGGCCCTCAGGCCCGACACCGGCCCGGTTCGCCAAGCGGAGATCGCCCGGCCGCTGAACCGATTGACGCGCCTCCCGTCGGGCTGGGTGCGTCCCGATCCGGAAATGACGCCGTTTCCGATCGCCGGCGAAGCCGGATCGAGTCCTCCGGTCCTCGACCGGCCGTCCTTCAATTGGGCCGGGGACCTCCAGCGGCGGGTGGGACTGGTCGTTCACCGCATGCTCGAGCGTCTGGCCCGGGGCCGGTTCGACCTCGCCCGCCTGCCCATACGTGCCGCGCTGGCCGCAGAAGGTTTGTCTGGCCGACGCCTGGCCGAAGCGGTGCTGCTGGTCGAAACCGCGCTCGCCCGGACCGTCGCGGATCCTCGCGGACGGTGGATTCTGGGCGAGCGCGACGACTCGGATTCGGAGTTGGCCCTGTCGGGTCAGGTCGGCGGAGTCGTCCGTCGAATCGTGATCGACCGGACCTTCGTCGAGGACCCGATACGGTGGATCATCGACTTCAAGTCGGGAGTGCACGAGGGCGCCGGCCGCGAACAGTTTCTCGACAACGAGGTCGACCGGTATCGTGCGCAGATGGAGTTGTATGCGCGCGTGGTCCGCGGGATGGATTCCAGGCCCATCCGGATTGGTCTGTATTACCCGATGTTCGGTGGTTGGAGGGAATGGTCCCCCGGGGAATGTTCCACCGGCGATGGACCGGAGACGTTGGAGGGGGCGGTCACGGTTCGCGGATGAATCCCTGGCTCGCTTCGATTTCGATCGCGATTCTCGTCGCGACGGTCCCGCTCTCCTGGGTGCTTCGGATATTGAGGGACATGCCCCCTCCCGTGGTCCGAACCTTCCGGCGGTGGCCGGATTCGGTCAATCTACTTGTCGTTGGTGTCGTGACCGGGGTGGTGACCGCCTTCATCCGGTTTGCGTATTACGGGCCGTCAGCCGAACCGTTGAGAGTGGGGTTCCAGTTCCTGATCGCGAGCCTGGTCTATGTGTTTGCGATCGTGTTGCTCGTTCGCCAGCACGTCGGCCTTTATCCGGAATATTTCGTCACGGTGGGGGCGAGTGGTCTGGCTCCGAGGAAGGGACTGTACTCGCACGTCTCCGACATCGCCGTGCGTTCGGAATACGGCCGAGAAGTGGAGGTCGAGCTCGTGATGCGCTCGAACGAGACGCTGTTGCTCCACCTTCCTGCCCACCACCTGCGGACGCTGGGCGAACTCGTGGCGAAGTCGCAACCCGGGCTCTGAGGGCCGTTTCCAAAAAATAGCGGCGGGCACCAGTGCCTGTTGATGCATACTGATTCGGTGCATCGGCGAGAAAAAAGGGCTGCCCCGCAGCCCTTTTTCTCGTCGATCCAGGTTCGTACACGCAGTGAAAACACCTCAGAGGGGAGACGAAGTGGCAAAGCCGAACTACGCGTTTTTCGAGGGCCGCATCGTTCCTTATAGCGAAGCGAGGGTCGGAGTCCTGACGCACGCCCTGAACTACGGGACGGGAGTCTTTGGCGGACTTCGCGGTTATTGGAACGATGAGGAAGAACAGTTATTCATTTTCCGTCCGGAGGATCACTATCGGCGGTTCCTGCAGTCGGCGAAGCTGCTATGCATGGAACTGCCGTTTTCGGTAGGCGACCTGACCGAAGCCACCGTGGAACTGATCCGGCGGGAAAACCTCCGGGAGGATTGTTACATCCGCCCGCTCGCGTATCTTACGGACGAGATCATCGGTGTACGCCTGCACGACATGCACGCGGAGGTCTCCATCGTCGCGCTGCCATTTGGCCTCTATGTCCCCAACGACGAGGGCGCGCACGTGACCGTGTCCTCCTGGCGCCGCGTCGACGACAACGCGATACCCGCGCGCGGGAAGGTTTCCGGCGCATACGTGAACACGGCCCTCATCAAGACCGAGGCCCAGCGGGCGGGATTCGACGAGGCCATCGTCCTCGGTCAGGACGGGCACGTGTCGGAAGGTTCGGCGGCCAACGTCTTCATCGTGCGGAACGGGCGGGCGATCACTCCGCCGGTGACCGACAACATCCTCGAGGGCGTTTCACGGAGGACCGTCATCGAGTTGCTGGAAATCGACCTCGGGGTCGAAGTCGTCGAGCGCTCCATCGATCGCACGGAATTGCTGATCGCGGAAGAGGCGTTCTTCACCGGCACGGGGGTCCAGGTGGCGGCCATCACGCGTATCGATCACCGCAAGCTGGGTGACGGAACGATGGGGCCGGTGACCCGCCGTTTGCGCGATGTTTTCTTCGATACCGTCCGCGGGAGGAATCCGGCCTATCGTGACTGGTGTGTTCCGGCGCTCCTGCCGGCGAGCGCATCGGCGGGGTGAAGCCGGTCGAGGCACCGTAAAAAAGGGCCCGGCGGTCGACGCCGGGCCCTTTCTCTTAGGCTTGAATGGATCTCAGTGCGTGACGAGCGCCAGCTCGGGCTCGATTTCGGACCCAACGCGCACGTCGGCGACCAGATACACCGTCCGGTTCTTGTCGAAGACGTGGAAGTAATATCGGACGTTGTCGACCTCGGTAGTGAAGAATCCCGGGTGGCGGGGGTCTTCCGAGGCCGTCACGCCGGTTCGGATGGCACCGGCCAGACGGGCGGCGGAATCCTGATGTGCGGAGCGCATGGGAACCACCCGGAAAGACGCCGTCGGATCGAAATAGCGGATGTTCTGGTGCATCGGTTCCCTCCCTTCGTGCTCGGTTCCGAACGCGCCCCGGACCGGCCGGGGACTGCAGCGCTCACCCATATGAGACGAACGGATATGGCCTTTGGTTTCCGTTTTCGCGAAAGTATTTCGCCTGAACCCAAATAGGGAGATCAACGGGCTTTCGTTTGGTCGGCGACGGTCTGGGCCGCCTTTCTTGCGGCTTCCGGGTCGCCGAGGTAGGCGTGGCGGATGGGCGTCAGGTCGTCGTTCAACTCATAGACGAGGGGGAGCCCGGTGGGGATGTTCAGGCCGACGATCTCCTCGTCCGACACCTGGTCCAGATACTTGACCAGCGCCCGCAGGCTATTCCCGTGGGAGCAAATCAGGACTTGCCGGCCCTGGCGCAATTCTGTCGCGATCCGTTCGTGCCAGTAGGGAAGCACACGGTCCACGGTGGTTTTCAGGCTCTCGGTTCGTGGAACCTCCTCATTCGAAAGCCCTCGATAGCGGGGATCGCGACCAGGAAAACGTTCGTCGCCGGTTACGAGCGGCGGCGGGGGAGTATCGTAACTCCTCCGCCACACGAGGACCTGTTCCTCGCCGTATTCCGCGACTGTTTCGGCCTTGTTTTTCCCCTGCAGGTCCCCGTAATGGCGCTCGTTCAGCCTCCACGAGCGTTCGACCGGAATCCACATCCGGTCCATGGTTTCCAGGGCCAGCCACAGGGTTTTGATCGCCCGTTTCAGAACGGAGGTGAATGCGATATCCGGCTCATAACCGCCTTCGAGGAGGAGGCGTCCCGCTCCTTGAGCCTCGGCGACCCCCTGATCGGTCAGGGAGACATCGGTCCATCCGGTGAAACGGTTTTCCTGGTTCCAGGTGCTTTGCCCGTGGCGCAGCAGAATCAGCGTCCGCATGCCGGGATTTTAACACCGTCGCCCGCCGGACCTCCGCTGTCCGGATGAACCGGTTTACTGAAACACATGGCCGGTTTCCGTTTCATCCATGCCGCGGACCTGCATCTGGACAGTCCGTTTCGGGGCCTCACCGGGGTCTCCTCCCGATTGGGGGAACGGCTGCACTCGGCGACGTTCGAGGCGTTGGACCGCATCGTCACGCACACGATCGATTCGGACTCCGACTTTCTCGTCATCGCCGGCGACCTCTACGACTCCCGCGATC